>NZ_AEAA01000021.1:0-82023 GCF_000179335.1 Peptoniphilus sp. oral taxon 836 str. F0141 | reverse complement strand
AATGGCAGAAGATTTAACTAAGCATTTTAAGGAAATAGGAATTAAGGCAACTTATATGCATTCTGATGTTGAAACTTTAGAAAGAATGCAGATAATTAAAGATTTAAGACAGGCAAAGATAGATGTTTTAGTTGGCATAAATCTTTTAAGAGAGGGTTTGGATATGCCGGAAGTTTCCCTTGTAGCAATTTTAGATGCAGACAAAGAGGGATTTTTGAGGTCTAGAACTTCCCTAATTCAAACCGCTGGACGTGCGGCAAGAAATGTTTCAGGAAAAGTAATAATGTATGCTGATAATATTACTGAATCTATGAAGGAGACAATAGATGAAACAAATAGGCGTAGAAAAATTCAAGATGCCTATAATAAAGAACATGGTATAGTTCCAAAATCCATTATTAAAGATATAAGAGATGTTCTAAATACAACACTTGCTGCCGAATCGGATGTTTCGTTTAAAGAAGAAGATTTTGAAGATGAATTTACAAAGGATGAAATTCAAGCTATGATAGATGCTCTAAAGCCACAAATGTATGAAGCAGCAGAAGCCTTAGATTTTGAAAAAGCTGCTGAAATTAGAGATAAGATAAAAGAACTCAAAGAGAAGAAGAAAGAAGCGTTAGTTTAGGTGATATATTGACTGAAGAATTTATAAAAATAAAGGGAGCAAGACAACACAATTTAAAAAATATAGATT
Organism: Peptoniphilus sp. oral taxon 836 str. F0141; assembly: GCF_000179335.1. Classification (NCBI taxonomy): domain Bacteria; kingdom Bacillati; phylum Bacillota; class Tissierellia; order Tissierellales; family Peptoniphilaceae; genus Peptoniphilus; species Peptoniphilus sp. oral taxon 836. Next base: position 81,326 of record NZ_AEAA01000021.1, on the reverse strand, counting down.
TAACTATACCGAGAAATAAATTTATAGTTTTTACTGGACTTTCAGGTTCAGGAAAATCTTCCCTTGCCTTCGATACAATTTATGCTGAAGGTCAAAGGAGATATGTTGAATCTCTATCTTCCTATGCAAGACAATTTTTGGGACAGATGGATAAGCCGGAAGTTGATTATATAGAAGGGATGAGCCCTTCAATTTCTATAGACCAAAAAACCACTTCCAAAAACCCACGTTCAACTGTGGGTACAGTTACAGAAATTTATGATTATTTAAGACTTCTTTATGCAAGAGTTGGTCATGCTTTTTGCCCCAAGTGTGGTAAGGAAGTAACAGCATTTACAATTGATCAAATGGTAGATAAGCTTATGGGACTTGAAGAAAGACAAAAGATTCAGATTCTTTCACCAATTGTGCGTCACAGAAAAGGAACTCATAAAAAAGTTTTAGAAAAAATAAGAAAAGAAGGGTTTTTGAGAATTTTTGTAGATGGACAAGCCCATGATATTGCTGAAGATTTAGAACTTGAAAAAAATAAAAATCACGATATTGATGTTGTTATAGATAGGATTATCATAAAAGAAAAGATAGAATCGAGATTATTTGAGTCTTTAGAACTTGCCAGCGGCTTATCTGATGGCATAGTAAAGGTGAATGTAATTGATGGAGAAGATTTAATTTTTTCTACAAAATTAGCTTGTCCTGACTGTGGTATTGTAATTGAAGAAATCTCCCCACGTTCATTTTCCTTTAATTCACCACTAGGGGCTTGTGATGAATGTAAGGGACTTGGATTTTCCAAAGAAGTTGATGAGGATTTAGTTATTCCCAACAAAGACTTATCTATAGAAGAGGGGGCAATAGCTTGTTATTCTTCATCTAAGGGAACCTACTATTATGAGATGATAAAGGCTGTGGCAGATAAATTTAATTTTTCTACAAAAAAACCTATTAAAGAAGCACCTAGAGAATTTATTGATGCTATTTTTAATGGATATGAAGGAAATCTAAACTTTACTTTTGACTCATATTTTTCTGGTATTAAGGATTATGAAGGCTCTTTTGAAGGAATAAAGGAAAATTTAAAGAGAAGATATTTAGAAACCTCTTCAAACAAAATGATTGATAAAATAGATGAATTTTTAATTGATTCTCCCTGCCACAAGTGTCATGGCTCAAGACTTAAGGAAGAATCTCTATCAATAAAAGTTGGAGGATTGAATATTTTTGAACTCACAGAGCTTTCAATTTCAAAAACTCTAGAATTTATTAAAAATTTAAAATTATCTGATAAGGAAAAAATTATTGCAAAAGAACTTTTGAAAGAAATAAAAGACAGACTTTCATTTTTATTTACTGTTGGGCTAGAATATTTAACTCTTTCAAGAATGGCTGGCACTCTTTCGGGAGGAGAGGCTCAAAGAATAAGACTTGCAACACAAATCGGTTCTCAATTGGTGGGAGTAATTTATGTTCTTGATGAACCCTCCATAGGACTTCATCAGAGAGATAATGAAAAACTTTTGGGAGCTTTAAGAAATTTAACAGATATAGGAAATACTTTAATTGTTGTGGAACATGACGAAGAAACCATGAGATCTTGTGATGAGATTGTTGATATTGGTCCCTTTGCAGGCAGAAATGGTGGGAGAATTGTTGGTCAAGGAAGTGTCTTAGATATAATTAATTCTAAGGAATCTATAACTGGTGATTTTTTGTCAGGTAGGAAAAAAATTGAAGTGCCTAAAGAAAGAAGACCCTATACAGGAAAGTCTATCTTTGTAAAAGGAGCAAGAGAGCATAACCTAAAAAATATTGATGTGGAATTTCCTTTGGGACAATTCATTGCTGTTACAGGAGTTTCAGGTTCAGGTAAGTCATCTCTTGTAAATGAAATTTTATTTAAAGCTCTTGGGCAAAAAATTAATAAATCAAGAATTAAACCGGGACTTTATAGAGAAATTACAGGGCTTGAAAATCTTGACAAGGTTGTAGACATTGACCAAAGTCCTATTGGAAGGACACCTAGGTCTAATCCTGCAACTTATACTGGAACTTTTGATTTAATTAGAGATATTTTTGCTATGACTAACGAAGCAAAGATGCGTGGTTATAAAAAAGGAAGATTTTCTTTTAATGTAAAAGGTGGAAGATGCGAAGCCTGCAAGGGTGATGGAATAATAAAAGTTGAAATGCACTTTTTGCCTGATGTTTATGTGCCTTGTGAAGTTTGTAAGGGTCAAAGATATAACAGAGAAACTTTACAGGTAAAGTACAAGGGTAAAAATATTTCTGAGGTCTTAGATATGACAGTAGAAGAAGCTCTTGAATTTTTTAAGAATCATCCAAGAGTAATAAGAAAATTGGAAACATTAAAAGATGTTGGTTTATCTTATTTAAAACTTGGACAGCCATCAACTCAGCTCTCTGGCGGTGAAGCACAAAGAATAAAGCTTGCAACAGAACTCTCAAAAAAAGCTACTGGTTCTACAATTTATATCTTAGATGAGCCTACAACAGGTCTTCATTCTTATGATGTTTTAAAATTGATAAAAGTTTTAAATAGATTAGTAGATAAGGGTAATACTGTGGTAGTTATAGAGCATAATTTAGATGTTATAAAGACTGCAGATTATATAATAGATTTAGGACCTGAAGGCGGAGATGGAGGAGGAGAAGTTTTAGTCACAGGAAGACCTCTTGAAATTTGTCAGTGCGAAAAATCTTATACTGGTAAAATTTTTAAAGGACATACTATAATTATGATTATGAAAAAATTTATACAAAAAACAGTAATTTTATTTTTATTAATAAGCCTTGTTCCGCAGATGACTTTTGCTCAGTTTGTGAGGGAAAATAATTTTGTAGATAAAAAAGGTGCAGAAAGAACAGCAAATATAAAAAAATTTCAAGCAACTATGAATATTCCTATTAGCGGAACTTTGGACAATAAAACTAAAGAGGCCTTATATAATAAGGATTATAAAGTTTGGGATATGGTAACAAATCCACCAAGTAAGGGTTATTGGATCGCTGTAAATAAATCAAGAAGAATTTTGACTATGTATATGGGAGATAAGTCTTTAGGAAAATATCCAGTAACTTTAGGAACATCTGCAACACAAACTCCATCGGGCAGGGGTAAAATTGGAAATATGCATAAAAATCCAGCTTGGGGAGGAATGAACGGGAAATATAAACCAGTAGCTGCTGATGATCCTAAAAATCCTTTGGGAGAAAGATGGATGGGTTTAAGTTTAAAGGGATTTTCTGGCTACGGAATTCATGGAAATATAAAGCCGCATCAAATCGGAGGTTATTATTCAAATGGCTGCATAAGAATGTTTAACTACGATATAGAAGAGGCAGTTTTTCCACAGATGAAAATTGGCAATCCAGTTTGGATTGGTACAGATACTGAGCTTGAATCTTGGGGGCTATATCAATTTTCAAAAGTAGAAAAGGATAAAGCTGTAGAAAAACCACAAGCTACACAACAAAATCAAACAAATGATGTGGAAAATGAAGAAAAAATTGAAAATTACCAAGCAGTTGATTTATTTGAATATTAAATTTAAGGATAGCAAGTCTATCCTTTTTTTATTTACTAAAAATTATAAGAAAATTTAAAGCTCTCATGGAGTTTCTTATTAAGTCTTGATTTTTTATTTATTCAGTTTACAAAATTTCCAATTTTATCTATACTATAATGTAGAATTACATTATTTGGGAGTGTTATTTAATGAAAGAAGTTAGATTAAGATTTGCACCGTCACCGACAGGTTTTCTTCATATAGGTGGTTTGAGGACTGCCTTATATAACTACTTATTCGCAAGAAATAATGGTGGAAAATTTATTTTAAGAATTGAAGATACTGACAGAACAAGATTTGTTCAAGGAGCTATTGAAAATTTAATAGATTCTTTAAAATGGGCAGGAATCACTTATGATGAAGGTGTCTTCGTTGAAGATGGAAAAATTGTTCAAAAGGGAGAATATGGTCCATATATTCAATCTCAAAGATTAGATATCTATAAAAAATATGTAGATCAACTGATTGAAAATGGCTATGCTTACTATTGTTTCTGTAGCAAAGATAGACTTGACCATTTGCGTGAAGAACAAGAATTAAAGGACAAGTGCCAAAATATGATGGACTTTGCAGAGAAATTCCTCTAGATGAAGCAAAAAAAAGAATTGCTAGTGGAGAAGAATATGTGGTTAGACTTAAACTTCCTCACAACAAAGATATAACTTTTAATGATTTGGTTCGTGGTAAGGTTACTATTAATACCAATGAAATTGATGACCAAGTACTTATGAAGTCAGATGGATTTCCAACTTATCACATGGCTGTAGTTGTTGATGATCATTTAATGGGCATTACTCATGTTGTTAGAGGAGAAGAATGGCTTTCTTCAACTCCTAAACATGTTTTCTTATACCAAGCTTTAGGCTGGGAAAGTCCAGAATATGTTCACCTTCCTACAGTTTTAAATAAAGATAGAAAAAAACTTTCAAAAAGACAAGGCGATGTTTCTGTTGAAGATTTTAAGGAAAGAGGATATTTGCCAGAAGGTATTATTAATTATTTAGCTCTTGTTGGCTGGTCACCTGAAGATGGCGATGAAATTATGAATATGGATGAGCTTGTTTCAAAATTTGATTTTGATAGGGTTGGCAAAAGTGGCGGTATCTTTGATACTGATAAATTAAACTGGGTTAATGCTCACTATATTAAACAATATCCCATAGAAAAATTGGCAGAGCTTTCTATTCCTTATGTTGTTGATTCAGGACTTTTGGAAGAAGCTTATATAAGAGAAAATTTTGAATGGTATAAAGTTTTAATAGATACAATTAAAGAAGCGATTGATAAATTAGAAGATATTCCTAAACATATAGGATTTTTGTTTGGCGATTTAAAAATAACTGAAGATGCAGCTATGGAAGAAATAAATAAAGAACATGTTCCTGATTTACTTAAAACTTTTATTGAAGTTGTAAATAGCCATGACGAAATTTCACTTGAAGTTGCAAATGGATTAATGAAAGAAGTTCAAAAGAAATCAGGTGTAAAGGGCAAAAACTTATATATGCCTGTAAGAGCTGCTATTTCAGGCAATGTTCATGGACCTGAAATGTCAAATATTATATATCTTTTAGGAAAAGATAAATTAGTCCAAAGGGCTCAAAAAGTTTTAAATAATTTAAAGTAAGGTGGAAAATGATTAAAAAATTAGAAGATTTTAATTTTAATGGCAAAACTGTTCTTGTAAGAGTTGATTTTAATGTTCCTATTAAAGATGGAAAAGTAAAAGGTGATGATAGAATCAAAAAAAGCCTTCCCACTATCAAATATATAAAAGAACAAGGTGGAAAAATCATTCTTATGAGCCATTTAGGAAGACCAAAGGGAAAATATAATAAAGATTTATCTCTAAGACCTGTGGCACAAAGACTCAGTGAAATTTTAGGAGAAGATATTCTTTTTATTGATGAAAAAGAAGTTGTTAATAAAGAGGTTAAGGATAAGGTTAAAAATCTTAAAAACGCAGAGATTGCTCTTTTAGAAAATTTAAGATTCCGTCCTGAAGAAGAAAAAAATGAAGAATCTTTTTCAAAAGATTTAGCCTCACTTGCAGATATTTATGTAAATGATGCTTTTGGTACTGCACACAGAGCCCACGCTTCTAATGTAGGTGTAAGCAAATTTTTACCTTCTGCCGCCGGATTTTTGTTAGAAAAAGAAATTAAATATTTAAAAGAAAGCTTAGAAAATCCAAAAAGACCTTTTGTAGCAATTCTTGGTGGAGCTAAGGTTTCTGATAAAATCAATCTTATTAAAAATCTTTTAGACAAAATTGACTCCATAGTTATTGTAGGAGCTATGGCTAACACCTTTATAAAATCTATGGGTAAGGAAGTAGGAAAATCCTTAGTTGAAGATGATAAGCTCGACCTTGCTCGTCAAATTATTGATCAAGCATCAAAAAAAGGTGTAAATTTAATTTTGCCTGAAGATTTTATTGAAGCGAGAGAAATTTCTGATGATGCAAAGGGTCAAGTGGTAGATGCTTCAAGCATAGACAAAGATAAGATGGTTTTAGATATAGGACCAAATAGTTTGAAAAAAATTAAGATGGTTTTAAAAGATGCCAAGACAATTGTTTGGAATGGACCTGCTGGAGTTTTTGAAGTAGATGAATTTTCAAAGGGTACTGTGGGAATTGCTAAAATCTTGGCTGATTCAGATGCTTTAACTATAGTCGGTGGTGGAGATTCTGTCGCTGCTGTAGAAAAAGCTGGTGTGGAAGATAAAATAAGCCATATTTCTACAGGTGGTGGAGCAAGCTTAGAACTGCTTGAAGGAAAAGTTCTTCCTGCAATTAAGGCTTTAGGTGAAGCAAATGAGAACTAAGTTTATATGCGGGAACTGGAAGATGAATAAAACCGCAAAAGAAGCAGAAGAATTTATAAAAGACCTTGTAAAAAATGATTTTAAGGATGTTGATGTCTTAATAGCACCTCCCTTTACTTCTTTAGATGCTGTTAAAAGAAATTCTAATGGCAAAATCTATGTAGGAAGTCAAAATATATGTAAATTTAATGATGGAGCTTATACTGGTGAAGTTTCAGGGAAAATGCTCAAAGAATTTTGTGATTATGTAATTATAGGACACAGCGAAAGACGTACTATTTTCTCCGAAGATTACCAAACAATAAGAGAAAAAATTTTAAGAGCTTTTGAAAATAATTTAAAAGTTATACTTTGTTTAGGCGAAGAAGCCGAAGTTCGTGAGAAAAATAAGCAAAATGATTTTGTAAAAGAAGAAATTCTTGCAGCTTTAGAAAATTTAGATTTTAATAGAGATAATTTGACGATAGCTTATGAACCGATTTGGGCAATAGGAACAGGCAAGACTTGCTCTTCTGATGATGCTCAAGATATGTGTAAATTCATAAGAGATACTCTTTCTAAGTTAAATAAAAATGAAAGTGAATTTATTAGAATCTTATATGGAGGGTCTGTAAAGGGGTCAAATGCTAAAAATTTGCTAGCTTGTCCTGATATTGATGGAGCTTTAGTTGGTGGAGCATCTTTGGAAGCTAAAGAGTTTTTGAAGATTATTAATTACAAGGAGAATATATGAAACCTGTATTACTTATGATATTAGATGGATTTGGATTATATAAAGATTATCCTGGAAATGCAATTAGTCTTGCTAAGACTGAAAATCTTGATAAGCTTTATGAAACTTGTCCTCATACAGAAATATATGCCAGCGAAAAATGGGTAGGACTTCCCATGGGACAAATGGGAAATTCCGAAGTAGGTCATTTAAATATTGGAGCTGGAAGAGTAGTTTTTCAAGATTTAACAAGAATAGGAAATGACATAGACAATGGAAATTTCTATCATAATCAAATGTTTTTAAAGGCTGTTGAAAATGCGAAAAAGAATAACTCAAGCCTTCATTTGATGGGTCTTGTATCAAAGGGCGGTGTTCACTCCCACTTCAAACACTTGCTTGCACTTATAGATTTAGCAAAAAAAGAAGGACTTAAAAAAGTATATATACATGTAATTACTGATGGACGTGATGTTTCTCCAGATGCAAGTTTAGAAGACGTAAAAGAACTTGAAGATTACTTAAAAAAAGTTGGCGTGGGTAAGATTGCTGATATTTCAGGCAGATATTATGCTATGGACAGAGATAAGAGATGGGAAAGAATAAAAAAATATTTTGACTTAGTTACGGAAAAATATGATAATTCAAATCCTAATGCTCTTGATGCAATAAAATCATCCTATGATAATGGAGTTACAGATGAATTTATAAAACCTGTGGAAATTGATTGTGAGGGCAAAATAAAGGATGGAGATTCCTTAATATTTTTCAATTTCAGACCAGACAGAGCAAGACAGATTGTAAGGGCTTTGGTTGATGAAAATTTTGATGGATTTCCTAGAAAAGAAAAAAATATTTTTCTTGTAACAATGACTCAATATGATGATACAATTCCACATACAAATATTGCCTATCCAGAAAATAGACCAACAAATACACTTGGAGAAATTTTAGAAAAAAATCATTTAAGACAGCTTAGAATTGCTGAAACAGAAAAATATGCCCATGTAACATTTTTCTTCAACGGTGGTCGTGAAGTTATGTTTGAAGGAGAAGACAGAATTTTGGTTCAATCTCCTAAGGTTGCAACATATGATTTAAAACCTGAAATGAGTGCACCGGAAATCACAGAAAATTTGATTGAAAAATTGAGGGAAAATATCTATGACTGCATAATTTTAAACTTTGCAAATCCAGATATGGTTGGGCACACAGGTGTAATTCCGGCTGCAATAAAGGCGGTGGAAACTGTAGATAATTGCATAGGAAAAATTTTAAAGGAAATAAAAAAATTAGGTGGTGCCCTACTTATAACAGCAGACCACGGAAATTGTGATATGATGCTTACTAAAGATAACAAGCCTATTACAAGCCATACCACAAATAAGGTTCCATTTATTTTATATGGAGTGGAAAATGTAAAGTTGAGAAGTGAAGGAGCTTTGTGCGATATTGCTCCAACTATTCTCGAACTTTTAAATATAAAACAACCAAAGGAAATGACAGGAAAGTCATTAATTGAAAAATAAAGAGGAGTATTAAAATGAGTTTTATTAAAGATGTTTATGCAAGAGAAGTTTTAGACTCAAGAGGAAATCCTACAGTAGAAGTTGAAGTTTTGACAGACCAAGGAGGCTTTGGTAGAGCTATTGTTCCATCAGGAGCAAGTACAGGTATACATGAAGCTTGCGAACTTCGTGATGGAGGAAAATTTTATAATGGCAAGGGAGTAGAAAAAGCTGTAGATAATGTAAATAACATTATAGCTGAAGAACTTTTAGATGCTTATGTTTTTGATCAAGTTTCAATAGATAAACTTTTAATAGATTTAGATGGAACAGAAAATAAATCAAAATTAGGAGCCAATGCAATTCTTGGAGTTTCTCTTGCAGTAGCTCGTGCAGCAGCAGATGAGTTAGGTCTTCCCTTATATTCTTATATAGGTGGTGTAAATGCGAAAACTTTACCTGTTCCAATGATGAATATATTAAATGGTGGGGCTCATGCTGATAATAATGTCGATATTCAAGAATTTATGATTCTACCAGTGGGAGCAAAGTCTTTTAAAGAAGCCTTGAGAATGGGAGCTGAAACTTATGCGGCTCTAAAAAAAGAATTAAAATCTATGGGACTTTCAACTGCCGTTGGTGATGAAGGTGGTTTTGCACCAAATTTATCTTCAAACAAAGAAGCACTTGATATTATTGTAAAAGCAATAGAAAGTGCTGGATACAAAGCAGGAAAAGATATTGTTCTTGCAATAGATGCAGCAGCTTCAGAATTTTATAAGGAAAAAGACAATAAATACGAACTAAAAGGTGAAGGGATTTCTTATGACTCTAAAGAAATTTCACAATATTATAAAACCCTAGTGGAAACTTATCCTATTGTATCAATTGAAGATGGTTTGTCTGAAGATGATTGGCAAGGCTGGAAATATTTAACAGAGTTAATTGGAGATAAGGTTCAATTAGTTGGTGATGATTTATTCGTTACAAATACTAAAAGACTTAAAAAAGGTATAGATGAAAAAGTTTCAAACTCAATACTTATTAAGTTAAATCAAATAGGAACACTAACAGAAACTCTTGATGCTATTGAACTAGCTAAAAGATATAATATGACAGCTATAATTTCTCATAGGTCTGGAGAAACTGAAGACACAACTATATCAGATTTAGTAGTGGCAACAAATGCCGGTTTCATAAAGACAGGTGCACCAGCAAGAAGTGAAAGAATGGCAAAATATAACCAACTTTTGAGAATAGAAGACGAGCTTGAAGGTGCAGGAAAATATGCAGGAATGGATGGGTTTTATAATATAAAATGATTATATATTTCCTAAGGCATGGAAAAGCAGAAGTTTTCGGAGATGATTTTTCCAGAGAATTAACAACACAAGGAAAGATTGAACTCTATAATAAATATAAAGAATTTAGTAAATCTTTTTCTAAAGATAAGAAAATTAAAATTTATTCATCACCCTTAAAAAGAGCCTGTCAAAGTGCCGAGATTTTGTCAGAAATCTTAAAAACAGATTTCACTATAAATGAAGAGGTTTTAAATTATAATATTAGAGATTTTATAGAAGGTTTTGAAAGAGATAAAATAAATATTATCATCAGCCACGAACCATTTATATCCACATGGATAAGAGATTTTTGCAAGGTTGATGTCATTGTTTCAAGAGGCTCAATCCATGAGCTTCAATTAGATGAAAATTTACAGGGAAAACTTTTGGGATTATATTAATAAAAGGCGGGATACGAGTCTGTTAAGAACGCATACAAGACGTAAAGTCTTACAATAAAATATAAAAATATGAAATTTTTAAAATACGAACTTCTAAATATCAAATTTACTAATATTAAATAATGTGATTTTGGTTAAGAATTTTCATTTTGAAATTTTATTGATTTTTTTCAGATTATTGTCTTTGTATGACGCTTTTCTACTTTCTTAACAAGCTCGGCGGGAATGATGTCCTGCCTTTTTTAGCTTTATCTCATGGCAAATAAGTCGGCAAATTCTTTGAAGTAAAAATAGTAAATTTTATAAAACAAGTGATTTAAAAAAAATAGGGTATATAAGTAACAGATAAAAGCCTTTGGAGAAAGGAAGTAAATCACGAAGACAGGAAAACGATTATTTATAATATCGTTAATGTTTATTCTAACTTTTTCATTAATATCTGTTTTTGCAGAAAATGAAAATTATGTAAGAAGTGAAGACACCTATAAAGGAATTTGTAAAAAAATTTCAGTATTAGGTTTTGATGATGATGTTATTTATGGTTACAGAGCGGAAATATATCAAAGTCATTCAAATTTTCCAACGGCAATTCCAAATTATGAAGTTGTAAGAAGTGGAAGAAAATTTGTTGGCACATTGTACTTAAATAAAGTTGTTGAAATGAGAGAAAATTGGTTTAAGGGCGTTTATATCGACGACCTATATGACAGAGGTTGGGCAAGATAGATAAAATTAAAAAAAATAACTAATTAAATAACAAATGCTTTTATCAATAAAAATATAGGAGGTTTTTTATGATAAAGATTATTAAAAGAGTGACTTTTCTATCTATAATTTTTTTGACCTTTACCCTAATTGCTTGTAACAAGACCGGTAATGAAAATCTTGATAAAAAAGAAAATACAGAAGTAAGCCAAGTAAAAAATAATAAAGATTTGGGAAAAGCTGTTGATAAAAATGGTCAATGTCAGCAAGGGAAAGTGGAAAACTCTAAACAAAGTGGCGAGTTAAAGCCAAGTGAAAATGAAGAAGTTTTTGATCCGGAAAATAATAAAATTTATTATGCAGATTTAAAGGACTGCAAGGAGGAAGGAGTTAGGTATAAAACAACTCCTGATGGAAATACTTTAGAAGAATTTCAAGTTCTTATTGTAAAGCTTATTAAGGATGGACCTGTAGAATTTAAAGGAAATTTACTAAATTATGAAATAAAAGTGGATGGTAAAACATATGTCGGTGATTTAAAACTTAAAAATACAGTAGAGAAAGATGATAAGGACAACAATCGGGGAGTGGGTGCTTATTACACAGGCACTTTAAAGCTTGACACTTAGGAAATAAGTTCAAATAATTCAATTTTAATCTCGCAAATAAAATTTTGCTCTTGAAATTCAATAATGTTTTCAAGAGCTTTTTTTTGGCTTATATTTATTTGTATATTTTTAAAAAATTATTGCAAAAATTAAAAAAATCATATATTATAATTGAGAATTCTTGTTAAGTGATATCAATTAACAATTTACATTTAATTAATGTAATTTTTAAAAAACATAAATACCTTTTTATATTACAATATTACTTGTAAAGATAAGTAGAAAGGATGACTAAAATGAGTAGAAAGAAAATTTTTGGATATATTTCTGCTATTATAGGTCTTTTGTTAGTGCTTGCACCAAAATTTATAACACCTGTTTGTCCTCCTATGGAAAATGGTATGTTTATGAAATGCCATTGGATGGGAAATATGACTATGGGCATTGGTGCAGTTATTTTAGTGTTAGCAATCATTTTTATTATAGTTAAAGATTCAAAAATATCTTTAGGATTATCTATTTCAAATATAGCAATTGGTATTTTAGAGATACTAAATGCTCACGTGCTTATCGGTGGATGTATGAAAGCTGATATGGCATGCAGGGCAAAAACCATTCCATTTTGCACATTGTTGGCAGGAATATTGGTTTTAGTTAATATTTATTATTGTATGAAAGAAAGAAATTCATAATGGAATCAATAATTAAAACTGAAAATTTAAGTAAGAGTTTTAAAAGAGGTTCTAATACATTCTTTGCAGTTAAAAATGTAAACTTTACCTTGAATGAGGCAGAGTTTGTCAATATAATTGGCAGAAGTGGTTCCGGAAAGTCAACTTTTTTAAATCTTTTGTCCGGTTTATTAAAACCTACAGAAGGTAAAATTTTTGCTAAGGGCAAAAATATAGGTGATTTTTCTGATAGGGAAATTAGCAAATATAGGAATGAAATTATAGGTTTTGTGCCACAAAGTTTAGGAACTCTTCCAAATTTAAATGTTTTAGAGAATGTATCTCTTCCTTATTATCTATTTAAAAGAGATGAATCTGCTTATGAAAAAGCAGCTATGCTTCTTGATATGATGGGAATTTTGCATCTGAAAGATGATTTTCCTAGAAATTTATCTGGAGGAGAGCTAAAAAGAGTGCTTATAGCCAGATCCATGATTAATTCTCCTGAGCTTTTGATTTTAGATGAGCCTACAAGTGATTTGGATAAAAATACTACTGTGGAGATAATGGATTTATTGAAAAAAATAAATTCTAAAGGTACGGCACTTATTATAGTTACTCATGAGCTTGATATATTAAAATATGGTAATATACTTTACCAAATGGAAGATGGAAGTTTAATAAAGAAAAGGGGATAGAGATGAATTTATTAAAGAAAAGGACTAGCATTTTTGCAATGATAGTAATCATGATTAGCCTAACTTTTATGTCTGCTTTTGCAGCAGAAACACAGTATGCTAACTGGGTTGAAGTTGCTGATGCTATGTCAGAACATTTACAAAAAGCTGTGGAAGTCTACAAGCCTGGAGATAAGGATGCTAAAAAAGCGGCCACAGATGCGGTTAACGTAGCTTATTTTAAATTCTATGAAAAAATTGGATTTGAAAAAACAACTATGTCTGCAATTTCAGGTCAAAGGGGTTCAATGGTTGAACATCAATTTTATAGAGCAAAAAAATCTATTAAAGAAGATGCAGACCCAAAAGAAGTTAAAGATGAAATTGATGCACTTATAACTTATCTTCATGAAGATGCTCATACTCTTGATGGAACCTCTGGAGATTCCAAGTCCAGTAGTCAAAGTCAAGAAGATGCAAATAGCCTTTCAACAGGTCAATTGATGGGAGAGCTGCTAAAAAGATTTGGTACATTTTTTGCAGTCCTTGGACTTACACTTCGTGAAGGACTTGAAGCCATTTTAGTTGTAGCTGCCATTGCTGCATATTTATCAAAGACTAATAATAGAACTTATTTAAAAGGTGTATATATTGGAGCTTTGCTAGGTGTTGTTTTTTCAGCAGTCCTAGCTGGAGTATTTAATATTGTCGCCAATACAGTGGGAGAAGTTGAGTCAGGAATGGGACAAGAAATATTCGAGGGAATCGCAATGTTTCTTGCCGTTATCGTACTATTTTATGTATCTAATTGGATGCTTTCTAAAGCTGAAGTTGAAGTCTGGAATAGATACATTAAAAACAAAGTTGAACAATCTGTTTCAAAGGGTAATTATTTTGCCTTATCTTTCACCTCATTCTTAGCTGTAGCAAGAGAAGGTGCAGAACTTATTTTGTTCTTCCAAGGTATGAGAACAAGCATTTCTGAAAATCCAATGCATATGTGGGTTGGACTTTTGGTTGCTGCCATAATACTTGCAATTGTATATTATTTAATTGCTAAAGTTTCTGTAAGGCTACCATTAAAACCATTCTTTACATTTACTTCTTGGTTAATGTTCATACTTTGCTTGTCTTTCTTAGGAAAGGGCATAGGAGAATTACAAGAAGCTGATGTAATTGGCAGAACTGTAGTTTCTTGGATGAATGGATGGTCTGCTGAAGCTATAGGAATATACGATAGGTATGAAAATCTTATTCCACAAATTATTCTATTAGTAGTAACTATTGTTTCTGTTATATATCAAAATAATAGAAGCAAAAAAATTAGAGCTGAGCTTGAAGCCGGCCAAGAAAAAAAATAGGAGGGTATTATGTTAAAAAAGAAAAATTTATTTCTTATTGCTATGACACTTGTATGTGCATTAACATTTACAGCTTGTGGTAAAAAAGAAGAAGCAAAAGCTAATAACACAGCTAATACTTCTACAGAAGAAAAAGCACCAGCTGAAGGAAACAAAGAAGAAGCAGGAGATGCTAAAGCTGCAGCTCCAGGAGAAGATGCAGGATTTGAAGAATTTCCAATTGGCGATGACCAAACTAAAGGACCTCTAGTAATCTCTGGTGTATATTTCCAACCAGTTGATATGGAACCAGCAGGAAACTCAATTCCTAAAGAAGAAGCTGACTGCCATATTGAAGCTGACATTACAGCATCAGAAGAAGGTTCAACATTAGGTTATGGTGCTGGTGATTTTGTTCCATGGTTAAAAGTAAAAGCTTATATACAAAAGAAAGGTTCAGACCATGTTCAAGAAGTTTCTTTCATGCCAATGAACGCATCTGATGGTCCACACTATGGTGCAAATATTAAATTTGACGAAGGTGTTGGTGTTTATGATGTAAAATTCGAAGTAGCTGCACCAGGCAATGACTACTTACTACACGTAGATAAAGAAACCGGTGTAACAGGTAGATTCTGGACAGAACCAATTGTTGCAGAATGGACTGATTTCGAATGGAACGGACCACAATGGTAAAATTTTGAAAATTTTTAATGTTTTGAAGGGGAATTCACGTTCCCCTTATATGCATTTATGGGGGTGAAATTATTTTAAAAATTTTTATTAAAGTTATGGAGGCGGGAATAGCCTTTTCTCTAATGATTTCTTTAATACTTGCCTATTATACAACTAAAAAGAGCAAATATAAAAAGTATGTTATTATAATTTCTTTAGTTTTAGGGGTAATTGCAGCAATTGTTTCAATAATTATAAGAAATATACCTAATTTTATTAATAGAACAGAATTGAATTTCTGGTCTATGGTACCCATAGTTATCTCAGTATTTTTAATATTAATTTTTATGATATTTGAAGATAAGATAAATGCTAAAATTTATGATAATTTCATTTCATCATCGGTTGTTGTTTATCTTGTAGGAATTTGTTTTTATTATTTACCATATGTATTTAACCAATCAAACAAATTTGTATATTATGGCGAAAGTGCTGTTTCAACTATTGTACTTTTTAGGATTTTAGGCTTTGTTTTTGGGATAATCATGATGATTTTATCAGGACTTGCCATATATAAGTCTTCAGTTAAACTTGAAGGTAAAAACTTAAAGATTATTGTTTTTTTGAGCTTGATGTGTTCAGGTATCAGCCAATTTAACGTCATAATTCAAAGATTTTATTCTAAAGGAATCATTCCTAGAAATGTTAACTTTTTTAGACTTATTGCATTTATAGCTAATCATGAAAATGTGTTTTTATTTGCAACAATGTTAATTATGATAGCTATTCCAGTAATTTTATATAAGCAAAATATTAAAGTTAATGAAGAATATAGCAATAGAGCTCAGTTAAGAAAAATAAAGTATAGAATGAAGAATAAAAGACGTTGGGCAATTTTTTTCCTTGTCGTTTTATTTATTAATACTTTTTCATTAACGGCTGGAAAGGCATATGCTAATAAGGAACAGGCTCTTTCACCACCAGAAGATTATCAAACTGAAAATGGAATGATTGTTATACCTTTAAGCAGCTTAGAGGATATGCATTTGCACAGATATTTGTATAAGGCAAAAGACGGTGCACAAATGAGATTTTTCTGTATTAAAAAATCAGAAGGTTCTTATGGAGTTGTACTTGATGCCTGCGAGATATGTGGTCCATCAGGATATTTCGAAAGAGGCGATGATATTATTTGTAAGTTGTGCGACGTTGTAATGAATAGAGGTACAATAGGTTTTAAGGGTGGATGTAACCCAATACCTTTCCCATACATTGTCCATGATAAAAAGATAAAGATTGCGCCGAAGGATCTTGACGCATTGTCTTATGTATTTAAGTAGGAGGGCTTATGTTTTGGAGAATAGTTAAAGGAGCACTTTTTAGACAAAAAGGAAAGATGGCTCTTATTGCATTTACAGTTGCCCTTGGAGCTTCTCTTGCCACTTCAATGTTAAACACAATGCTCGGTGTTGGAGATAAAGTTAATCAAGAATTAAAGACTTATGGAGCAAATATTAACGTATTGCCTAAGGAAGCTTCCCTTCTTGATGATTTGTATGGCATGCAAGAAAAAGAGGGGCAGGTTCAAAAATATTTAAAGGAATCAGAGCTTCCCAATATTAAAACTATTTTTTGGGCTTACAATATTGTAGATTATACGCCCTATCTTAACACTTGGGTTTCTTGTAATAATGATTCTAAGCATACTAAGATGGTAGGAACATGGTTTAATAAGCATATGGATTTGCCTACTGGAGAATCAATTGATACTGGTATGATTAGACTTAAAAATTGGTGGGAAGTTCAAGGTGAGTGGTTATCAGAAGATGATAAGGACTCAGTTATGCTTGGAAAGATTTTTGCTGACAGAAATGGATTTAAAGTTGGTGATGAAATCCAGCTAAAGAGCAATAATTTAGACAAAAAATTTAAAGTTAAGGGTATTTTCTCATCAGGCTCTGATGAAGATGCATTTATATATTCCACTTTAAAAACTGCACAGGATTTTGCTGGAGTTACTGGAGTTGTAAATAAAGTTGAAGTATCAGCTCTTACTACACCAGATAATGATTTAGCAAGAAAGGCTGCAAAAAATCCACTATCATTAACTGTTAAGGAATGGGAAGTATGGTATTGCACAGCTTATGTTTCAGCTATTTGCTATCAAATAACAGAAGTAATGACTGATTCTGTAGCTAAGCCGATTCGTCAAGTTGCAGAAAGTGAAGGAGATATTTTAAATAAGACAACTCTTCTTATGGTTTTAATTACAGTATTAACTTTGATTGGTTCAGGACTTGGTATTTCTAATCTTATTACAGCATCTGTAATGGAAAGATCAAATGAAATTGGACTTCAAAAAGCTATAGGAGCGTCAAATGGAAGAATAATCGGTATAATTCTTGTGGAAATTATTTTGACAGCGATATTTGGAACAGTTGTAGGTTATGGAGTTGGGTTGCTTCTTACTCAGATTATTGGTCTAACAGTTTTCGGTTCAGCAATAGCTCCAACAGCTATGGTAGTTCCAATTGTAGCAATTCTTATTATTCTTGTAACAATATTGGGTTCAATACCAGCTATAAGATACCTCTTGAATTTAAATCCAACGGAGGTGCTACATGGCAGGTAAAAAAAGTAAAAATAAATTTTATTTAAAAATGATAATGACTTCCTTAGCAAGAAGACGTGCAAGAATGTTAACAGCACTGCTTGCTATAGCTATGGGAGCAACAATTCTATCAGGACTTGTTACTATTTATTATGATATTCCTAGACAAATGGGTAAGGAATTCAGGTCCTATGGTGCAAACATGTTGGTAATTCCTACTAATCCTGATAAAAAAATTACCAATGACCAGTTAGATGAAATTAAATCTTTAATTCCATCAGGAAAGCTAGTCGGTCAGGCACCATATATTTATATAAATGCTAAAATTAATGAACAACCTTATATGCTTGCAGGTACAGATTTAAAGGGAGCGAAAGAAAATTCTCCATACTGGCTTATTGACGGCTCATGGCCTGAAAAATCTAGAGAAGTTTTAATAGGTAATGAAGTTTCAAAGGCTTTGGAATTAAAAGAGGGAGATAAAATTATTATAAATACTCCCAAGGTTCATGGTGAAGGTTCTATAGATACTAATTTTGTTGTTTCAGGAGTTGTAACAACAGGTGGTAAAGAAGAAGATCTAATTTTTATGAGTATTGATGATATTTCACAGCTTGTAAAAGATAAAAATTTTGATGTTGTAGAATATTCAATAGAAGCCGAACAAAATGAACTTTCAAAAATAGTATCAAATATTTCACAAAAGGATGCATCTCTAACTCCACAAATGGTAAAAAGAGTTACCGCATCACAAGATATAGTTTTGAACAAATTACAAGCCCTTGTCTTCATTGTAACGATAATAGTATTATTCATAATGATGATATGTGTATCCACAACAATGATGGCTGTTGTAACTGAAAGGCGTAAAGAAATAGGTCTTAAGAAAGCTTTGGGTGCCACAAATTCCTCAGTAATTGTTGACTTTTTAGGTGAAGGAGCATTTTTAGGAGTTTTTGGTGGACTTTTAGGCGTTGTGTTGGGATATATATTTGCCAATAGAGTAAGTATTTCGGTATTTGCTAGAAAGGTAAGTTTCTTACCTCTTTTGGTACCTATGACAATTATTGTCTGTGTAGTAATAACTATAGTTGCATCTTTAATACCGGTATCTAAAACTGTTGATATTGATCCGGCTTTAGTGCTTCGTGGAGAATAGAAAGGAATTTTATGGATATATTAAAACTTGTAGATGTTTCAAAAATTTATGGTGAACTTAAAGCCCTTGACAAAATTAATTTAAGTGTAGAAAAGGGTGAATGGATTTCTATAATGGGTCCATCAGGTTCTGGTAAAACAACAATGATGAATATTATCGGTGCCATGGATAAACCTTCATTTGGCGAAGTTATTTTGGATGGGGAAGATATAGCAAAAAAATCACCTAAGGAATTAACAGTTATTAGAAGGGATAAGATAGGACTTATTTTCCAACAATTTCATTTAGTTAATTATTTAAGTGCGTTGGAAAATGTAATGATGTCACAATACTATCATTCTATGCCAGATGCACAAGAAGCAATGGAAGCTTTGGCTGCAGTAGGTCTTGCTGAAAGAGCCAAGCACTTACCCAACCAATTATCAGGTGGGGAACAACAAAGAGTATGTATAGCTAGAGCTCTTATTAATCATCCTGCTATACTTTTAGCTGATGAACCTACGGGAAATTTGGATGAAAAGAATGAATATATAGTTCTTGACATATTTGAAAAACTTCACAATGCAGGTTCAACAATTATTGTTGTAACTCACGACCCTGAAGTCGGTGAAGAATCTGAAAGAATGATAACTCTTGAACATGGTAAGATTACAAAAGAAGAAAAAATGAAAAGAAAAAGACCTGTTCTTGATTCTACAATAAAAGACGAAAAACTTAAGGAGTTTATATGAGAAAAATTTTAAATGTATTAATAATTTTATCTTTGGGGCTTGTCCTAGTTGCTTGTGGAGGAGATAAAAAAGAAGAAGCTCCAAGCGTAAGCTATAAAGACGGCACATATCAAGGAGAATCTGCCAAAGATGAAAGAGGCGGACTTGTAAAGGTGGATATAAGTGTTAAAGACAATAAGATTGAATCTTGCACAATGCAAAACATTGATGGAGATGGAAAAGAAAAGGATGAATCTTATGGTCAAAGCCAAAATGAAGGACTATATAAGATAGCCCAACAAGCTATAAATCTTGCAAAGTCATACCCAGATAGATTAGTGGAAAAAGGAAGTCCTGAAGGAGTGGACGTTATTTCGGGGGCAACAGAAACCTACAAGCAATTTATAGAAGCTTGCAACAATGCTCTTGCTGATGCAAAATAATGAAAGATTTATACACAGTTAATTTAGCAAAAAAGAATATAGAAAATAAAAAGACAAGGTCAATTACCTTAATTTTTCTTGTGGGAATTTTAACTTTTATATTATTCATGTCATCATTTATAATTTTTTCTCTTAAAAACGGCATGAAATCTCTATCAGATAGGATGGGAGCAGACATTATAGTAGTTCCAGAAGGTTATGATTCCAAAATTACAGGCGCAATATTAAGGGGAGAACCTAATACATTCTTTTTTGATAAGGATATATTAAATAGAGTAAAAAAAATACCGGGAGTTGAAAAGGCTTGTGGTCAAGTTTATCTAGCTACACTTTCTGCTGGATGTTGCTCTTTTCCCATTCAAGTTATAGGAATTGACTTTTCTGATGACTTTAGCGTTAAACCATGGCTTGAAAAACAGATCAAATCTCCAATTAAAGCTGGACAAGTTGTTGTAGGTGCTAATATTGTGGGGACTATTAATCATAAGGTTAAATTTTTCAATCAAGAATTTGAGATAAGAGGTAGGTTAGCAAAAACCGGCATGGGTTTTGACAATTCAGTTTTTATGACAATAGAAGAAACTCATAGATTAGCTAAGGAATATGAAAAGATTATTAATCATCCAGTGGCAAAAAAAGATGATATATCTTCTATTTTAGTAAAAGTTGAAAAAAATAAAGATCCTAAAAAAATTCAAAAACTTATTAATGAGGAATTTAAAAAAGAAAAAGTTTATCCCTTATTGCCAAGAAATATAATGACAGAAGTTTCTGATTCAGCAAAAAATATGCTTGTATATGTATATATATTGATAGCTTTGATTTGGATACTAGCTTTCTTTATTTTAAGTCTTGTAAATACCTTATCAGTTAAGGAAAGGAAAAGAGAATTTGCAACCATAAGGGTATTAGGAGCAACAAAGAAAAAACTCAGTGAAATAGTTCTTAGTGAATCCATACTGATTAATGGAACAGGGGCAGTCATAGGTTCTGTGGTTTCCTTTGTATTAAGTATAACATTTAACAATGCTTTTTCATCACTTTTGAATATGCCTTTTTTAAGACCAAATATATTCCTTATGCTTTTAATGTTAATAATAGTAATAATTTTAGGCACCTTATTAGGTCCAATATCTTCAATTATTGCTATTAATAAAATGAATAAAGAAGAATTATTGTTGATGCAAAGAGATAATGATTAAAAAATATGTTAAATCCTAATTGCTTTAGCCAATTGGGATTTTTTTAACAAATTATTTATTTCTTCATTTTATATGATATTTTTGGTAGAATTAATTAGGTGAAAAAAATGAAAACTTCTTATATTTTAATGATAATAACAATACTTGCTAAGGTTTTCGGTCTTGTTAGAGAACAAACTTTAGCTTATTTCTTTGGAAGGGGAGAGCTTGCTGATATTTTTTTGGTGGCTTTTTCTTTACCTATGATGATTACTAATGTAATTTCTGGAGCTGTGGCAAATGGTTATATACCAATGTTTAATAGCATTAAAGCTAAAAGTGGACAAGAAAAGGCGAATGAATTTACGGCAAATCTTTCAAATATTTTAGCTATAATTTTTCTTATTATTTCTATTGTGGCAATAATTTTTGCAAGTCCTCTTGTTAAGCTTATGGCTCAAGGTTTTACTGGTTCAAAACTTAATACAGCAATTCTAGTTACAAGGATTGCACTTTTATCAGTTTCTGCTACTGCTGTATTTTCAATTTATAAGGCTTATTTACAGATTCATGATAGATTTGTAGTTTCAGTAATCCATGCAATTATAATGAATCTAATAATTATTTTATTTTTGGCAATTACCTACAAATTTGGAATAAAGTTTTTGGGTATAGGGATTTTACTTGCTTTTACTTTTCAATATATAATTTTTATTCCATATATCAAAAAAACGTCTTATAAGCACAAGTGGATAATTGATTTTAAAAATGAAGATATAAAAAAACTTCTTAGGATAATTTTACCTATTTTGATATCTTCTTCAGCTATAGAAATTAATTTTATGATTTCAAAATCTTTGGCATCAGAACTTTCTCATGGAGGAATTTCAATATTAAATTATGCCTATAAACTTCAATCATTTGTAACTGGAATAGTTGTTACTTCCATAATTACTGCAGTATATCCGCAGATGGCTAAGTATGGAAGCTTTAAAGATTTTAAGGGACTAAGAATTTCAACAAGGGATGCTCTCTCAACTATGTCTATTTTAGTAATACCGGCAACTTTTGGCTTATTTACTTTTGCCCTTCCGATAGTAGAACTTTTATTTATGAGGGGCAGGCTAAATCTTGATGATGCTACAAGCATTGCTAACGTTTTGAGATATTATGCCTTTGGTGTTTTTGCCATAGGGATTAGAGAAATTCTATCAAGAATTTATTATTCTCTTGATGATACAAAAAGACCTGTCATAAATTCCCTTGTAATTGTAGGGGTAAATATAATCTTATCTTTTGTCTTGGCGAAATTTATGGGCATAGTAGGTTTAGGACTTGCCACCACCATATCTTTTGTTGTTGGAGGAGGGTTTTTTGCAATTTCTTCAACAAAACTTATAGGCAAAATTTTCGATAAGAATCTTCTATTAAATTTAGGAAAGATTTTACTTGCGTCTTTAATTATGGCGGCTGGTTCAAATTTAGTATTTAATATTTTAAAGTTAAAATTAGGGTCAAATCTCTCTCTTTTATTGGCAATAATTTTTGCGGCTTGTATTTATGGCATTATGCTTATAATTTTAAGGGTTAAAGAAGTTAAAATTTTACTAAAAAAGTTTAATAAATAAGCTTAAGGTGGGTATAAAACATATAAGATAACAAATTAATTTGATAAAGAGGTGTTATTATGAAAGTTTTATTCCACGTTGTAGAAGTTGAAAAATGGGAAGATACCTTATCAAATGCAAGGGATATTATAAATGAAATTCCTGATGCTCAAGTAGCAATAGTATGTATGTCTAAGGCTGCAGAAATTTTTAAAAAATATTCGGGAATTGATTTTCATGGACTTATAGATAGTCCTAGGGTTAAATTTATTATAGGTAAGGCTGCCCTAGAAAATAATAATATCAAGGAAGAAGAGCTTCCAAATTTTGTAAAAGTTGAAAAGCTTGTAATCACAAAAATAGCTAAGTTAGAAAATGAAGGTTATGCTTATATAAGATTATAATATTTTTAATAATGACTGGTGTTCAAAATTAATTTTGAACACCGTATTTTTTTATTTATCTTTATAACAATCTCTATATTTTTTTAAATTTTTCTTTGTTTTTCTGCACCATAAAAATATTAAAAATACAAGTAGTAGATATGGTAGTAAGAAGACTTTGTCAAAATTAGTATATACTTTTATATAAGTATAAAAAGCGGATGGAATAAGTATTAACATATATGTTATATATTTAGCTCTATAAGTTTTTTTATCTATAAACTCATATATATGTTTTTCTGTGCTTAGTGTTATATTTATTAAAACAATGTCTAGAAATTCGATTAAAATATAGGATAATTCAATAGGATGGATATATGCTGAATAATTTTCTAACATAATAAAATTTAGTAATAAATAGTATGGGAGTAACTTCTTACATATTCAAGCCCACTACTTGTTCTTCTAAAAAGCTCTAACAAAATAGTTTGATAGCTTTTGTCACGGATATAAATTTTTTCACCTGTTAATCTATCTACCCTATAAACATTATGCTCTACAGTTGTCACTTTAAGTTCTCCATCCATATTAAAATTATAAATTGAATTACCTATATGCATAATAGTTGTAAACACACCTGCTGACCAATAAGCTTTAGCAATTATAATATCTAAAAATATTTGGATGGTATTAGATAAACTAGGGTCGGAACTAGATAATTCTTTATAATAAGTTTTTGGATAACCTTTTTCTGTAACATAATAGTATCTGTTATTTCTTAAAACTGTTTCATCCTCGATTTTAGAATTATCAATAACTATGTCTTTCTCAAAAGCATAAATGGGTATTGTAGTTGTAGCTACAATAAGAAAACTTAAAACAACAAAAAAAATACTTTTTAATCTTTTCATATAATCACTCCTTATGAGAAGGATTATATGATACGTGAAATCTTTTGTCAAACTAGAAGTGAACATTATCAAATATAAATTTTAAAAATCATATACGACATTTACACAAATAGTTTCTAAGGAATAGGAAATTTTAGTGAAAAACTTTTTTATTTTAAAAATTTTCTGTATAATAAAAATAGAAATGAGGTATTTATGGTTTCTTTAGAGAGAATTGACGAAGTAAATGAACTTTTAGATGAAATATGCGAGGAGCTACCTTCTTATGCCTTTGAGCATTTGAACGGGGGTATAACTTTGTCTGAAGAGGTGAAATATCATCCCGAATCCCATAATGAAGACCTTCTTATTTTAGGACAATATGAAAGGTCTATTTTAGGTTTATCTATAACCATATTTTACGGTTCAGTTTATTTAATGTATGGATATTTAGACAGGGAAGATTTAAAAGATAAATTACGTCATGTTCTTTTTCATGAATTTACTCATCATTTGGAATTTTTGGCTAGAAATTATGATTTAGAGATAGAAGATGAGGAATTTATGGAAGATTATAGGAAAAGGTGGAAAGACTATGAAGATTAAAGGATATTTTTATAAGGGACTAGGCACTATAATTGACGTATTTTTGAAAATTGTTATAAGCCTAGTGAATTTTCTTGTAGATATATTTTCAACTATAAGACATGCCATCGGTCTTCTTATTTCAATGGGTGGTTGCCTATTTTTAGTTTTTATTTTTAATCCTTATTTTTTATATGGGGTAATACTTAATCCTTTTCTTTTTACTTTAATTGTACTTATAGTTATAGTACCATTTTTAGGTAAAATTTCCCTATCTTATTTAAAATATCTGCATTATGTGGCAACTGAATATTTTTATGCTAGGGCTGATTATTATTTACTTGGCAAAAATTATGGTCATAAGGATTTTTCATCTTACTCAAGAGAATACATTGATAACCTTGAAAAAGAAAGGTTAAAAAGAGAAGAAGAGAGAAGAAAACAAGAGGAAGAGGAATGGAACAGAAGGTTTGAAAATTTCACTGGAGGATTTACCTGGACAACTTTTGATGATTTTGAAGACTTTTTTAGAAATGCTCAGTCAGGCTCATATAATTATGGTAATTATGGAGAAAACCAAGGAAATTATAGAGATAATTCCTACGGACCGAGTATGGGTCTAAATTTTAAAAAGCAATATGAGGATGCCTGTGACACCTTAGGAGTAAATTACAGTGCAGATAAATATGAAGTTAAGCTTCAATATAGAAAGATGGCAAAAAAATACCATCCGGATATAAATAAGGAAGAAGGGGCTACTGAAAAATTCCAAAAAATTAATTCAGCCTATGAATTTTTAAATGATTCAAATATAGAAAGATATAAAAAATTATCAGGAAATAACTAAATATATAAATTTTATAATAAAAAAATCTGAGAAGATAAAATTTATCATCCTCTCAGATTTTTTGTTTATTTTTTTAAATGGTCATCAATAATCTTTTGCATAACTTCTTGAGATAAGTTTCCCTCATAAGCATTTAAAATTTTTCCTTGTGAATCCATTATTAGGAGTAAAGGAATTTTTTCTACAGTTTTTAAAGCATCTTCTGTTGTTGGATTTGGCAAAAGATTTTTAAAATTCAAATTATTTTCTTTAATTATATTTTGAGCTTCTTCTATATTTGTTGATGTATCAGCGGAAGTGTCAAGAATAAAAGCCGAAACTTTTAAATCTTTTTCATCATAATTTTTAGAAAGATTATTTATACTTACAAGAGTATCCTTACAGTCATTACCATAAGTAGCCCAAATAATTAAAGCATTTATTTTTGAATCCTTGTAAAAATCACTAGATTTTATTCTATTGCCATCAATATCTATAGTATCAAAATTAAATTCATTAAAAGTTAATTTTTTAGATTCAGGAACAGAAATTTGCGTTGATTCCTTTACATTGGTTTTATTTTTATCGTTTTGATTTTCTGTAGTATTTTGATTTTTGCCACAGGCAACCAGGGTTGAAATGATAATTAAAATAATAAAAAACTTTTTCATATGCTCCTCCTTATTAATATTATAACCACTTAAATTATAATTGTCTAATGTGATTAATAACTAAAAGAAAATTATTGAAAAACACTAAAACTTTATCTAGATTGATGATATAATAGATTTATAAAATCTATTATAGATTTGGGGGTGATTTTATGTCAGTTGATGCAATTTCTCAAGTTAAAAAAGCTGAAGAGGAGGCTTCTTTGATTGTTGAAAAAGCTAAAAAGAATGCTAAAAAAGTTGTTGAAAATGCAGAAATTGAGGCGGAAGAAATATATAAAACTACAATTGAAAAAGCAAAGGAAGAAGCTAGTTCAAAAAGACAAGAAGCTTTACAAAAAGGAAAAGAGGACTCAACCCCTATTGTTGAAAATGCTAAAAAAGAAGCAGAAAAAATAAAAAACGTTGATGAGGGCTCTTTGAAAAAAGTTGTGAAATCGATTGTAGAAAAGGTCGTGATAGAATGGCAATAGTTGATATGAGTAAATTTTATCTTCTAGCCTTTAAGGAGAAAAGGGAAAGCCTTTTAAAGGAATTACAAAAGTTTAAATATGTACATCTGGTTGATTCGGGAAATGACTTTTCAAAAGAAGATTTAAGTGCAGTTTCAAGATCAGAGGAGCTTATAGATATAGATGACTATTTAAATAAATCCAAATATGTAATCGAAAGGCTTGAAAAAATAGAAGATAAAAAACCTGCCCTAGAAGCTTTAAAAGAGGGAAAAAAACATTTTACCTATGAGGAAATTAAAAATAGGGCAAGAAAATTTAACTTTTCGCAAATATATAAGGAAATCTCATCAATAATAGATGAGATTGAAAAAAAAGAAGCCGAGAATCAGGAAATTTTAAATAAGGTTAGTGAACTTTTGCCCTATAAGGCAATAGACCTTCCCTTGGAAGATTTAAAATTAACAAAATTTTCAAAAATTTATTTGGGGACAATTCCTCAAAGATATAAGGAAAATTTTGAAGAGCTTTTAAAGGAAAATGATTCAGTTTATTTTGATGTTCTACATACAGATAAGAATTATGCATATTATTTAATTATTTGTCATAAATCTGATGATGAGGATGTTATTGATGCTTTTAGAAAAATGGGCTTTACCTTAGTTAATTTTAAGGAAAAAGGCACAATTAATGAAAACATTAATTCTTTGCGTGAAAGAAAATCACAAAATTTAGATTCTATAGATACTTTGAATAAAGAATTAAAAAACTATTTGAAATATCTTGATGATTTTAAAATATATTACGAATATCAGTCCAATGAAAAACTTAAAGTTATTTCATCAGAAAAGTTTTTGAGAACTAAAAACTTAGACTTGATAGAGGGCTATGTACCGAGTAAATTTTTAAAATCTTTTGAAGAAGCTATACAATTAATTTGCGGTGATGATTACTATTTATATAAAAAAGAAGCCGATAGAAATTCCCATGAAGTTCCAATTATGTTAAAAAATAATAAATTTGTTGGTCCTTTTGAGATGCTTACAGAAATGTATTCAATGCCAAAATACAATGAAATAGATCCAACACCTTTTTTTGCACCATTTTATTTTATATTTGCAGGAATAATGATTGGTGATTTAGGATATGGACTCTTAGTATTTATTGGAAGTTTACTAGCTCTAAGGTTTTTTAATCTCGATAAAGCTACAAAAAGATTTATGACTTTCTTTAATTATCTAAGTATTTCGGCTATGATATTTGGATTGGTATTTGGCTCATTTTTCGGAGGAATTATTCCTCTACCAACACTTATAAATCCAGCAGAAGATATTATGGAAATGCTTATGTTATCTTTGCTTTTAGGAGGAGTTCATATATTTTTTGCACTTGGCATAAAAGCATATATGGATATTCGTGACAATAAACCAAAAGATGCTTTTTATGATGTAGGCTTATGGTATATGGCACTTATTGGAGCAATTGGATATGGCCTA
Organism: Peptoniphilus sp. oral taxon 836 str. F0141; assembly: GCF_000179335.1. Lineage (NCBI taxonomy): Bacteria > Bacillati > Bacillota > Tissierellia > Tissierellales > Peptoniphilaceae > Peptoniphilus > Peptoniphilus sp. oral taxon 836. The sequence continues at coordinate 53,256 of NZ_AEAA01000021.1, read as the reverse complement.
TCAAAAGCAGTATCCATGAATCCAATTGTTGTAAAAATTTTGTTTTATGCGATGATTATTGCAATGGTAGGAATAGTTCTTACAGGAGGTAGGAGCGAAAAAACAACCCTAGCAAAGTTTGGATGGGGAGTTTATGCTCTTTATGGAATAAGCTCTTATATAGGAGATTTTGTTTCATATTTAAGACTTATGGCACTTGTTTTAAGTGGTTCATTTATAGGTCTTGCAGTAAATATGATTGCCGGTATGCTTTTTGGAAGTTCTATAATAGGAAAATTATTTGCAATAGTAATATTTTTAGTATTTCAAGCATTTAATTGTTTTTTATGCTACTTATCAGCTTATGTTCATACAGCAAGATTGACATATGTAGAAATGTTTAACAAATTTTATGAAGGTGGAGGAGTCCCCTTCAAAAAAATGGTAGAAGATTCAAAATATTTTAATATAGACTAATTAGGAGGAGAATATGAAAGAATTATTTACACAATACCCAGGTCTTTGCCTGGCATCTTTGGGAGTTTTTTTGGCAGTAGCATTAGCTGGAGTAGGTTCAGCTATTGGAGTTGGTCTTGCAGGTGAAGCAGCAGCAGGAATTGTAATTGAAGAACCGGAAAAATTCGGTAAATCTCTTGTGCTTCAGTTGTTACCTGGTACTCAAGGACTTTATGGTTTTGTAATTGGACTTTTTATTCTTTTTAAAATAAGCCCAGACCTTGCAGCACAAAGTGGTTTTATGTATATGGTTTCTGGTGGAGTAATTGGTCTTGGAGGACTATGCTCAGCTATAGCTCAAGGTAAAGTTTCAGTTGCAGGTCTTAATATTTTAGCAAAGAATGAAGAACAACAAACAAAAGGTATAATTTATGCAGTAATGGTAGAACTTTATGCAATTCTAGCCTTTGCAACTGCATTCTTCATACTATTTAGAGCCTAGGAGGTATTTATGCCCGGAATAGATAATATTATTAAAAAAATTACTGATGAAGCAAAAGAAAGGGCAAAAAACATAGAAAACCAAGCAGATAAAAAGAAAGAAGCTATTATAGGCGAAAAGACCGAAGAGGCTTTAGAAATTAAAAAAAGAATTCTTACAAAGTCAGATGAAGAAAGTAAATCAATTATTGAAAAGGCAAATTCTACAGCTAATTTAAAAGCTAGGGATATTATCCTTCTTGCTAAAGAAGAAATTATTGAGAGAGTTCTTAATTTGGTAAAAGATGAACTTAACGATTTGACTTCTGAAGATTTTATAAAATATTTAAAGGCTTCGACAAAAAATTTAAATTTAACCTCAAAAGATGAAGTTAAAATTCCAAAAAAATATTATGAAGATATTAAAGAAGCAGATTTGGATTTAAATATTTCATCAGAATTTATAGAAAGTGGTTTTCTTGTTAAGAAGGGCAATTTGATTTATAATGGTGATTTTTCCAGCATAGTGGATTCTATGAGAGAGGACCTTATGCCTTTGATATCAGATGAACTTTTTAAAAAGTAGGTGAGTAGATGGATAGAAGTAAGTTTATCCAAAGTTCTTCTTGGATTCGTGTTTTAGAAAAAAGATTACTTAGCCATCAATTTTTCTTGAGATTAGCAGATGCTCCTAGTCTAAAAGATGCTTTGAGGATGCTTAATGACACAATTTATCAAACTTCTATATCAAAGTTAGAAAAAGATACTGATTATGAAAAAGCTCTTTCTCAAGAACTTTTAAGGTTTTATAAAGAAATGTATGAGATTAGCCCTTCAAACATACCTATAGATTTTACTGTCGTAAAATATTATTACCATAATTTAAAGGTGATGGCAAAAGAATATGTAAAAAAAGAGGATTTATCTCATCTTTATGTACCTTTGGGTAATCTTGACATTTTTGGATTGAGAAAACTTTTACAAGAAAACACCTCATCTAAAAATGAATACTTAAGAGAAGTTAAAGAAACTATAAGACTATATGAAAAAACAAAAAGACCATCAGATATTGATATATACCTCGATAGATGCTATTTTAAATCTCTTTTGAAACTTGCAGATGAGGCAGATGAAGACATATTTTATTCTTATGTAAAAGATACAATAGATTTCAAAAATATAAGGTCTTTAATGAGAGCTAATGCTGAAGGTGCTGACTTGGAGTTTTTGACAGACATTTTAATTGATGGTGGAAATATTTATAAGGATAATTTTTATAACTACTTAAATACTAAAATTGAGCCTGATAGTAAACTTTTCAAATATTCAAATATCTATAAATATGTAAAACAGGGAACTGAATTTTTTGGAAAGGGAAGGTCTTTATCTCGTTTTGAACTTTTAGTAGATAATGAAATGGTCGATTTGATAAAAAATGCAAAAAAAATCACCTATGGACCCGAAGTTATTTTTGCTCATGTTATAGCTAAAGAAATTGAACTTAGAAATTTAAGAATAATTTTTGTAGCTAAACAAAATGGCTTGTCAAGTGAATTTATTAGAGAAAGGTTACGTGATACTTATGTATAAAATTGCAGTTATAGGAGATAAGGATTCTGTTCTTGCATTTATGGCTTTAGGTATTGATGTTTTTATTGCCTATGAAAAAGAAGAAACAAGAGATATTGTGGATAAACTTTCTCGAAAAGATTATGGAGTAATTTTCATTACAGAACAGCTTGCAGCTAAAATACCAGCTACAATTAAAAGATATGATGAAAAAATTATCCCTGCCATCATTTTAATTCCTTCTAATCAAGGTACTTTAGGTATAGGGATTAATAATCTTAATAAAAATGTTGAAAAGGCCGTTGGTGCTAATATATTGTAAGGAGGGGCAATGAGAAGTAAAGGTAAAATATTAAAAGTATCTGGTCCACTTGTCGTAGCAGATGGTATGAAAGATGCCAATGTTTATGACGTAGTGGAAGTTTCTAAAGATAAATTAATTGGTGAAATTATTGAAATGAGAGGAGATAGAGCCTCTATTCAAGTTTATGAAGAAACTACAGGAATTGGGCCGGGAGATGAAGTTGTATCAATAGGTTCTCCTTTATCAGTAGAATTAGGCCCCGGACTTTTAGAGCAGATGTTTGATGGTATTCAAAGACCTCTTGAAGCTTTGAAAAATTCAAATGGTGATTTCTTAGTAAGAGGGGGAACTTTTGAACATCTAGATAGAGAAAAAAAGTGGGAATTTAAACCTCAAGCTAAAGTTGGAGATATATTAGGTGCTGGTGATATCTTGGGTACAGTTGAGGAAACTTCAGTAATAACCCACAAAATCATGGTTCCTTATGGAGTAAAAGGTAAGGTAAAAGAAATTAAATCAGGCATTTTCACAGTTGCTGATACTATAGCAATTTTAGAAACTGAAAATGGAGATAAAGAATTAAATATGATTCAACGCTGGCCAGTAAGAAGAGGCAGACCTTACAAAGAAAAAATTGATCCTAGGGCTCCTTTAATTACAGGACAAAGAGTAATAGATACATTTTTCCCGATTACAAAGGGAGGAACTGCAGCTATACCAGGTCCCTTTGGAAGTGGTAAAACTGTAGTACAACATCAACTTGCAAAATGGGCAGATGCTCAAGTTGTAGTTTATGTAGGATGTGGCGAACGTGGTAATGAAATGACAGATGTACTTATGGAATTTCCTGAATTGATTGACCAAAAAACAGGGGAATCTATAATGAAAAGAACAGTTTTAATCGCCAACACATCAAATATGCCTGTTGCAGCCCGTGAAGCAAGTATTTATACGGGAATAACAATTTCTGAATATTTTAGAGATATGGGATATTCAGTAGCAATGATGGCAGATTCTACATCACGTTGGGCAGAAGCTCTTCGTGAAATGAGTGGACGTTTGGAAGAAATGCCTGGTGATGAAGGTTATCCAGCCTATTTATCATCAAGAATTGCACAATTTTATGAAAGGGCAGGACGTGTAAGGTGTTTAGGAACTGATGAAAGGGAAGGAGCCTTATCAGTTATAGGTGCAGTATCACCTCCTGGAGGAGATATTTCAGAACCAGTAACTCAAAACACTTTGCGTATTGTAAAAATATTCTGGAAACTTGATTATGACCTTTCATATCAACGTCACTTCCCAGCGATAAATTGGATTGATTCTTACTCCTTATATCAAGATAAGGTAGATAAATATTTAGATGAAAACATAGATAAGAATTTTTCAAAGCATAGGAGAAGAGCAATAGGACTTTTGCAAGAAGAATCATCACTTCTTGAAATAGTAAGATTAGTTGGTAGAGATACTTTATCAGATGGGGACCAACTAAAGCTCGACATCACAAAATCTTTGCGTGAGGACTTTTTGCAACAAAATGCCTTCAATGATATTGATACCTACTGCTCATTAAATAAACAATATAAAATGCTTGATACTATATTAAAATTCTATGATGCAGGATTAAAAGCTTTAGAAAAAGGAGCTTATCTAAAAGAGATTGAACAATCTCCTGTCATTGATAAGATAGCAAGAATGAAATATATAGCTGAAGAAAATATTTCAAATATAGATTCTTTGCAAGAGGAAATAGCAAAAGAAATGAAATCATTAGAAAGAGGAGGTACCGAAGAAGATGCTTAAGGAATATAACTCAATAGCTGAAGTTGTGGGACCTCTAATGGTTGTTGAAGGCGTTGGGGGAGTTAACTACGAAGAATTAGTAGATATAGAATTACAAACTGGAGAAAAAAGACGTGGCCGTGTAATTGAAATTGATGAGGACAAGGCAATGGTACAAATTTTTGAAGGCTCCAGCGGAATAAATCTTACAAGAACCAAAGTTAGATTTTTAGGAAAACCACTTGAGCTTGGCGTAAGTCCTGATATGATAGGACGTGTTTTTGACGGTCTAGGAAATCCTATAGATAACGGTCCAAAAATTATAGCTAAGAAAAAAATAGATATAAATGGAACTCCAATAAATCCTGTAAGCCGTGATTATCCGGAAGAATTTATTCAAACAGGAATTTCATCTATTGATGGGTTAAATACCCTAGTGCGTGGACAAAAACTTCCTATATTTTCACTAGCAGGTCTTCCCCACAACCAACTTGCAGCTCAGATTGCAAGACAAGCAAAAGTATTAAGTGGTGGTAATTTTGCTGTAGTATTTACAGCTATGGGAATAACTTTTGAAGAAGCTCAATATTTTATTGATGACTTGACAAAAACAGGAGCAATAGATAGGTCTGTATTATTTATGAACCTAGCTGATGACCCCGCAATTGAAAGATTAGCCACTCCAAAAATGGCTCTAACCTGTGCTGAATATTTGGCATTTGAATTAGATATGCACGTTTTAGTTCTTATGACTGATATGACTAATTATGCAGAAGCTTTAAGAGAAGTTTCTGCAGCAAGAAAAGAAGTACCAGGTCGACGTGGATATCCAGGATATTTATATACCGATTTGGCAGGACTTTATGAAAGAGCTGGAAGAATTAAGGGGCGCAAAGGCTCAATAACACAAATTCCAATCTTAACAATGCCTGAGGGAGATATAACTCACCCAATACCAGACTTAACAGGATATATAACAGAAGGTCAAATTATTTTATCTCAAGAATTATATAAACAAGGTTTAGAACCTCCTATAAATGTAATTCCATCCCTATCAAGACTTAAGGACAAGGGAATAGGTCAAGGAAAAACAAGAGAAGACCATGCAGATACGATGAATCAAATTTATGCAGCATACACTTCAGGTAAATCTGCTAAGGAACTTTCTGCAATTTTAGGAGAAACTGCCCTTACAAAATCAGACAAGGCTTTTGCAAAATTTGCAGATGAATTTGAAAAAAATTATGTATCTCAAGGCTTTGAAACAAACAGAAATATAGAAGAAACCCTAGACCTAGGTTGGAAATTATTAGATATAATTCCGAGAGGAGAACTAAAGAGAATTGACGATAAGTTAATTGAAAAATATTTAGGTGAAAAAGAAGAGGACTTAAAAGAAGAAGAATAAGAATAAAGAAAAAACAAGAGTCCATGTGATTTGCAATAATCAAATGACAAGGAAAAAAGAAAAAAGTAGGCGGATAATATGACTATATTAAAAGTTAATCCCACAAGAATGACTCAAACAACTCTTAAAAAAAGACTCTTAACAGCAACAAGAGGCCATAAACTTTTAAAAGATAAACAAGATGAGCTTATGAGACAGTTTATTGATTTAATAAAAGAAAATAAAAAATTAAGAGTTGAGGTGGAAAAAGAACTACACGATTGTTTTTCAGATTTTCTTATGGCTTCAGCCCTTATGAGTCCAGAAATGCTTGAGGAATCCATAGTATTACCCTCAATAAAAACTATGGTAAAAATCTCAAAAGAAAATGTTATGAGTGTAGAGATTCCTAAGATGGAATTCATTGTGGAGAAAACCTCACAACATGCTAGAAAATATCCATATGGTTATATAATGACAACATCAGACCTTGATAGTGCCATAGATAAATTAAAAACAGTAATGGATAGGCTCCTTTTACTCGCCCAAAAAGAAAAAGCCTCACAACTTATGGCTGATGAAATTGAAAAAACAAGGCGTAGAGTAAATGCACTAGAATATAAAACTATACCTGATCTAAAAGACACTATAAAATATATAAGAGCTAAACTTGATGAAAGTGAAAGAGCTAATATAACAAGATTGATGAAGGTAAAAGACATTATTTCTAAGGAAGAAGAAAAGGAACCAGTAAAGTATGATAAGGTTGATTTTAATTTTGATACTTTATGATAAATAAATAACTCAATTATTAGGGAAGTTTATAGCTTCCCTAAATTTTTTGCTAAATACAGTAGTGGTAATTTTAAGAGATTTATTATAAAATAAAATAAATAATTTGGGAGGGAATGCACATGATTTTAGTAGTTGACTTTGGAGGTCAATATAAAGAACTTATTGCAAGAAGAGTACGTGAATTAAATATATATTGCGAAGTAATTTCCTACAAAAATGCATTAGAAAAAGCAAAAGATGAAAAAGTAAAAGGAATAATATTCACAGGAGGGCCTTCATCAGTATATGAAGAAAATTCCCCTCAAATAGAAAAAGAAATTTTCGAATTAAATAAACCCATACTTGGACTTTGCTATGGAATGCAGCTAATGGCACATACCTTAGGCGGAAAGGTAATAGGAACAAGTCAAAGAGAATTTGGAAAGACAAAAATAATTACAAAAGAATCTGTAATTTTTGAAAACTTAAATGAAGAAGAATCAGTTTGGATGAGCCACAATGACAGAGTAGAAGAACTACCTGAAGGATTTGAAATAATAGCAGAATCAAAAAATTGTCCAGTAGCAGCAATGGAAAACACAAGTAAAAATCTATACGGATTTCAATTTCATCCAGAAGTAAATCATACAATACATGGAAAAGAAATGCTTAAAAATTTCCTATTAAACATATGCCACGAAGAACAAAATTGGACTATGAAAAATTATGCCAAAATAGCAATAGAAGACATAAGAAAAAAAGTAGGAAAAGGTAAAGTTCTTCTAGCTCTATCAGGAGGAGTAGACTCATCAGTAACAGCAGCTTTAGTATCAAAAGCAATAGGGGAAAATCTGACATGTATCTTTGTAGATCATGGACTTATGAGAAAAAATGAAGGGGACGAAGTAGAAGAAGCCTTTAAAAACTCAGGCATGAAATTTATAAGAATAGATGCAGAAGAAAGATTTTTAAATAGATTAAAGACAGTAACAGACCCAGAAAGAAAAAGAAAAATAATTGGGGAAGAATTTATAAGAGTCTTTGAAGAAGAAGGAAGAAAAATAAAATCTGTAGACTTCTTGGCACAAGGAACAATTTATCCTGACGTAATAGAATCAGGACTTGGAGGAGCAGTAATAAAATCTCATCATAATGTGGGAGGACTACCTGATGTAGTAGACTTTAAAGAACTAATAGAACCACTTAGAATGCTTTTCAAAGACGAAGTAAGAAAACTAGGAAGAGAACTAGGACTTGCAGATTATTTAGTAGATAGACAACCATTCCCAGGACCAGGACTAGCCATAAGAATAATGGGAGAAATAACAAAAGAAAAATTAGATATCCTAAGAGATGCAGATAAAATCTTTAGAGAAGAATTAGAAAAATCCATGGATAGAGAAGAAATAAGCCAATACTTTGCAGTTCTAACAGATAATAAATCGGTAGGAGTAATGGGAGATTACAGAACCTATGACTATACACTAGCCCTAAGAGCAGTGAAAACATCAGACTTTATGACAGCAGACTGGGTAAGAATCCCCTATGAAGTACTAGATAAAATTTCAGTAAGAATAGTAAACGAAGTAGACCATATAAATAGAATAGTTTATGATATAACAACAAAACCCCCAGCTACAATCGAATGGGAGTAGTCGCAAAAAAATTAAAAACTTTGTAAAATCAACGGTTACAGAAGATGAAAAACTGTAACTGGGACTAAAATGGGAACATTTGTAAAAAAAGAATAAATTGAATAATAGTTCCAAGTGGTTTACATTTGGACAAAAAATTAGACCGTAGTTTCAATGGTTCTATAATAAATGTTGGGATCCATCTAGACTCTAACATTTATTATAGAACCATTTTATTAAGTTAAATCTTCAAGTTAGATTTAACTAAAACGATTGTATTATTTGAAGCTAAGTTTAAGAGGTAAGCAATATGTTGAAGAATTTGAAAAGTTATAAGTATAAACTACCTACAATTAATGGTGAATCTAAAGAGCATGCAACAAATAGTAATTCAATAATTATTATAGGGGCAAATGGTAGTGGGAAAAGTAAATTAGGCGCCTGGATTGAAGGTCAGGATCCATTAGATGTTCATAGAATAGGAGCACAAAGAAATCTTAACTTTCAAGAAAATATACCACTGAGTAATTATAATTACGCTAAAAATAGAATTTTTTTTGGAACTGATAATGAATATGACATTCAAAATAAAGATAAGGGATCTAGATGGGATTTTGGGAAAGCTTACACCACTAAACTTTTAAATGATTTTGATGTAGTGTTAGCAGCATTAATTGCTCTATATAATAATGAAACGTCGAAATTTTTAGATGATTGTAAAAAGGCCGAAAAGAATAATTATTCAAAACCTAATACTCCATTTACAGTTTTGGATAAATTAATGGCAATATGGAATAGTATATTTCCACAAAGAAATCTTCTGTTTAAAGATTCTAAGTTCTTTGCTTATGAAAGAAACAAAATTACTAAGAAGTATTCTGCAAATCAAATGAGTGATGGAGAAAGAGCTGTTTTGTATTTAGCGTCACAAGTTCTGGTTGTACCAGATAATAAAACTTTAATAATAGATGAACCTGAATTACATCTTCACAACTCAATAATGAATATTTTATGGGAACAGTTAGAGAATTATCGTCAAGATTGTTTATTTATTTATATAACACATGATACAAATTTTGCTGCTTCACATAAGAATTCAGAAAAGATATGGATAAAGAATTATGATGGGGAAAATTGGAATTTAGAAAAAATAATTTCATCCGACCTTCCAGAAAAATTGCTATTCGACATTTTAGGTTCACGTAAAAATATTTTATTTGTAGAAGGAGAAGAGAATAGTTTTGATACTCAATTATACTCTATCTTATACCCTAATTATTTTATTATTCCTTGTGGAAGCTGTATGCAGGTTATCATGAGAACAAAATCCTTTAAATTAACTCAAAATATTCATAATTATAATGTTTATGGAATAATTGACCGCGACTTTAGGACAGAGGTTGAAATAAATAAATTAGAAAAAGATAATATTTATACATTAAAGGTCTCAGAAGTGGAAAATTTATTTGTTATAGAAGAACTGATCAGTTTTTTAGCAAATCATTTAGGTAAGAATTTTAGTGATGTTTTTAGTGATATTAATAATTATATAATTAAGAAAAGATTTGGTAATCAAATCCATAGTCAGGTTAGGAAAAATGTAGTATCTCAGATAAAATATGAATTATCAATGGCTGAAATCTCTGAGATTAATACAAAAGAAAGTTTAACTAATGCTGTTGGAAATATTAATACTGATAATATTTATGAAGATACATTAAATTCATATAAAGAAGCATTGTTAAGTAATGATTATAAAAAAGTGTTAGAAATGTTTAATGAAAAGGGATTATCTAAATCAATAGGTCATTATCTTGGTTTTCAAAACAATGATTACTTAAATACAGTTATTTCTATCTTGCGAAATAAGGAACAAACAGAAGTATTAGAGATATTCAAAAATTATATACCAAAACTACAAAATTAAAATACAATATGAATTTAGCTCAAAACAATAATATTATCTGGTACTGGGACGGGACTAAAAATTTGAAAATGTCTTATAATTATATGGATTTAGTGATACTCTAAAAAATATAATGTAGTATTTTGAATGGTTTGGGATATATCGGACGTTTGGAAAAGAAGAATGGTAATAGTCCTACCATCTAAGGGTGACCGATGCTTTTGCATCGGTCATTTTCGAGACGAAGCAAAGCTGAGTCCGAAAAACTAAGCGAGAAAACTCACGAGAGTTTTCGAGAGGACATCGCAAGCGATGTTTTTACGTCAGCCCCATATATCGAGCACGAAGTCGAAGATAGATGGATGGAAACCCTTCTGCAGGGAAGAAAAGCCGACGCGACGAATAGGAGCGTTGGCTTTTCTGATTCGCTAAATGGGATTGAAAATTATGTAATAATTTTCAAGTATACTTAGGAAATAGTAAACCGAAGATGAAACGGTCAAATATACTCGTTTCGAATATACGTCATTGTGGCGTGACTCGCGTACGCCTCATATCGGATTTCTGTACTTGGTCTATTTCACCATATTTTCTCATAGATTATTTTTAAATATTATATAATTGGGCGTAATTGAGTAGTTTCTTTTAGAGATTAATCGAAGATAGATTAGGGAAAATAAGCAAGAAAATCATAAAGGATTTTTCAATTACAAAAAGATGAATATACCATTTCAGATTGGATAAAGATCAATTATATGATAATATAGTCCAATAATTAAAATATTTAAACAGGAGGATTGATGTATGTTATCAAAAATTAAATTGTGGTTTTTTAATCATAAGAATTTTTTAAGGATGTCAAGATTTTTAATTTTAACAGTGTCGCTTCTTTTAGTTACCTGGATTTTTGATCATCAATATATTGCAATTAAATCTTATATTCCTAAACAACTATTGTTGTCGGTTGAAGTTTCGGTAGATTTCCTTTCTAATATATCTGGAATATTTTTGACTATAAGTACTTTTTGTTTTACAATTATTGTCACTGTACTTAATAAATATAGCAGTAGCATATCACCTAGGATGCTTCAGAGTTTCATAGATAGGACCGGAGTTCTTGGTTTATATGGTATATTTGTCAGTGGTTTTTTCTATTCAGTAGTCAGTATCCTATTATTGCAAGATATTGCTCCAGACCAACATGTTGTCGCTGGAAGTTTCGGAATTGCTTATTCCATAATTGCGATGCTAAGTTTTATCGCTTTCTCAAGACAGGTTCTTGATAATCTAAAAGTATCAAATATTATAGAAAATATTTTTAATGATTGCGAGAAACTTATTGATAAAGAGGTAGAACTAAGAAAAAAAGCTAAGCATTATGAAGAAGGCGACGAATCTACAAAGTTATCAATTGTAGCTGAGAGCTCAGGTTATTTATTTGAAATAAAATCAGATGATATTTTTAAAGAGCTTAATGGCATAAAAGCAGAATTTGTTATAAACAAGAGAATTGGTGAATACACAACCAAAGGAGAAAGCGTAGGGGAATTAAATATATTCCAATGCAAGTTAGATGATAATGATAAAAAAGAATTAAAAGAAAAATTAAGTCCATTGTTTATAATAAATGCTTACAATAATAGAGAAGAAGATTATCACCGTGGAATTGTAAACTTAACCGAAATCGCTAATATGGCCCTAAGCCCTGGCACAAATGACCCAAATACTGCAATAATGTGTATAAATAAAATGTCATCATTGCTTGGGAAACTCTTATCTACAGGCAATCATTTTATAATCCTGAAAGAGGACGAAGATGTAAAAATAATTTATCAAAGTTATTCTGTAAAGGACGAACTATATCTTGGTTTCAGCCAGATAATTTCCTATTCAGCAGGTGATCCTTTGGTTACCAAAGCGATTTTACAAGGGATTTATATCATATACATAATGGCAGATATGGGTGCTAAAAAAAGCATAAAAAGATTTTTTGATGATAGCTATGAAATTTTAATGGAAAATTTTACTCACGAAATTCATTTGGATATTTTTAAAAGAATAAAAAACAATATGGAAGAGCACGTAAGCTTATAGGAAAATACATCTGAATCCATTTGAATTTAAATGCATTCAAAATCAAATTAAAAACGTGGTCAATTAGTTTAGTATTTGTGAACCACTTTTCGATAATAACTCCGGGTCCATTTTCGGTTGACATTTACATGATGAAATATTTACGTTTGAGCCTAATGCATTTAATATAAGCAAGAAATAAATATCTTTAAATAAAAAATACGAAAAATTACTATTGAAAAACAATGATTTTGAACCTGTTTCAATATTAAAGGAAAATGGGACAATTTTTTTTAAAAAAATAGAAAATGATTTCAAACCAAAAAAACTATATGATAGATTTAATAATTACAGATCTACAAATTATAATTCTCCGGTACTGGGACTGGGACGTGACTAAAAATTTGAAAATGTCCTATAATTAGATGGATTTGGTGATACTCTAAAAAATAGAATCTAGTATTTTGAATGTGTTGGGATAAATCGTATATTTGGAAAAGAAGAATGGGAGTAGTCGCAAAATTTTCTAAAATGGCTTGATTACAAGCTATAAAGAGAATAAAAAATGACTATTGGGGCTCAAATGGTACTGGAAGTTAATAAGAATAATTAAAATAATAGTTTCAAGTGGTTTACTTGAGGACAAAAAATTAGACCGTAGTTTAAGGTTGCGGTCTTTTTGCTTACATATTATGAGGATTAATTTATTTAGACATCTTCAATGATTACTTTCAAATGCAACAAACAATATTAATCAGATTGCAAAAGCAACTAATACAACTGGTGTTATTTATAAGAAAGATATAGATTATATGAGATAAAAAATAGAAAAATTATCAAGAGAAATTTGGAATATACATTCCTTGTTATTAAGAAAAACTAAATAGAATTTATCCGAATTAAATCTTAGACCTGTAAGAAGTTTTTTAAAATATGATATAATATATTCAAATGAAATGCCGATTTTTAAAATGACGAGGGAGAGAAATTTATGCAAAACTTTGGGAAAATTATTTTTAAAATAGACTAGGTTTTAGAAGAAAAAAAATATTAGCAAAAATAAATTGGAAAAAGAAGCAAATCTTCAAAGGACGCAACTTAATTCTTATTGCAATAACAAGGTTAAAAGGATAGATTTAGAAACTATAGCAAAGATTTGTTATGTTCTTGAGTGTAAAGTTGAAGATATAGTGGAGTATTGTAGGTGATTAACAATGTTTAAATCAATAGACCTATTTGCAGGAATAGGCGGAATTAGGCTTGGGTTTGATCAAGCATTTGGTAATGATATAGAAACAGTTTTTGTATCCGAATGGGATAAGAAAGCTCAAGAAACATATATAGCTAATTTTGGAGAAAAACCTAAAATTTTTGGGGATATAACAAAAATAGATGAAATTGATATACCTATCCATGATATTTTATTAGCTGGATTTCCTTGCCAAGCATTTTCGTTAGCTGGTCAAAAAAAAGGTTTTGAAGATACAAGAGGTACTTTATTTTTCGATGTAGCAAGAATAGTGGAGTTTCATAAACCTAAAGTTGTTTTTTGTGAAAATGTAAAAAACTTGGTAAATCATGACAGAGGTAAAACATTTAAAATTATTAAAAAAACATTAAATGATTTGGGTTATAGAGTTTTTTACAAAGTTATCAATAGTAAAGATTTTGGAGTTCCACAAAATAGAGAAAGAATATATATAGTTGCATTTAGAGAAGATATATCCCCTAATAAATTTATATTTCCGGAAGAAACTGACGATACTAAAGTCATAGCTGATATTATGGAAGAAAAAGAGACTTCTCCTAAATATTATCTGTCTGATGTTTATCTTGAATCTTTAAGGAAACATAAGCAAAGACACAAAGCAAAGGGAAATGGTTTTGGATATGAAATCAGAGATGTAAATTCTATTGCTGGAGCTATTGTATGTGGAGGAATGGGAAGAGAAAGAAATTTAATAATAGATAAGAGATTAACTGATTTTACTCCTGTAACTCATATAAAAGGAAAAATAAATAGAGAATATATTAGGAAAATGACACCTAGAGAGTGGGCACGACTACAAGGTTTCCCAGATGATTTTAAACTCGTTGTTGCTGATATTCATCTTTATAAACAATTTGGAAATTCAGTAACTGTTCCTGTAATAAAAGCAATTGCGAAAAATATTAAAAAGCAATTAGAAGGTGTTGTAATTGAAGATGCTGTTCAAGATAAAGAATACTATGAACAATTAGAGTTTGCGTGGAGGTAGTGTTAATGCTTACAGGGAATAAAGGAGAATGGTCGGAAATATATGTTTTGTTAAGACTTTTGGCTGACGGAAAGATATATGCAGCCGACAGTGAATTGAATAAATTGGAGGATGTATATTTTCCTATTATTAGAATAATTAGAGAAGAAAACAAAGGTGAAATTAAAGAATATACCGCCGGAGAAATAATATCAATATATATTAACGGATCAAAAGTAAAAGAGTTGCCGGCAACAGAATTTGAAACAGAATCTGAATATCTATTGAACGAAATTAACAGTAAAGCTTCAAAAGGAGCATTTTCAGTAGAAAAAACGCAGAATTTTATGGATAAAATTTTGTGTTATAAGCTGTCGGCACCTGCGACGGACAAAAGTGATATTACAATTAAAATAATCGATATAAACACTGGATACAGCCCTACGGTAGGGTTTTCAATAAAATCAGAATTGGGTTCTTCCCCTACTCTGTTAAATGCAGGGAAAACCACAAACTTTATTTATAAAATCATTCACTGTTATCCCGACTTGGTTCGTGAAGCAAATGAAATATATATCGTATCAGAAGGTAAAAATCACACGGATGTCAGAGGGCGTATCAATAAAATAATTGACAAAAACGGACAATTGAAATATTGGAAAATGAATAATCAGACTTTTAGCGATAATTTAGTATTGATTGACAGCAATATGGATAGAATTATAGCCGAAACTCTTTTATACTTTTATAAAGACGGAATCAGCAATTGTGATGATATGGTTGCAAAACTTGAACGTGAAAATCCTATGAACTACGGTAATGTAAATGCTTATAAGTATAAGTTCAAGAAATTTCTGACAGCTGTAGCATTGGGCATGAAGCCTGCTACAGTTTGGGACGGTTTAGATGAGGCTACAGGAGGATACATTGTAGTTACAAAGGAAGGCAATGTTCTTGCATATCATATATACAACAGAAATTACTTTGAAGAATACTTATTGAAGAACACAAAATATGAAACGGCATCCACTTTAAGGCATGGTTTTGGAGAAATATATAGTGAGAACGGGGAAGATTTTATTAACTTAAATTTGCAGGTGAGATTCAGATAATGAAGAAAAAGAATCCCATGGCCAGAAGTTAAGACATGGCAAGAGTTAAAAGCAAAAACACAAAGCCTGAAATTTTTTTGAGAAAACTTTTATGGCATAAGGGGTTCACATATAGGGTGAATTATAAGAATTTACCAGGAAGCCCTGATATATATTTGCTTAAATATAAGACGGCTATTTTTGTAAATGGATGTTTCTGGCATATGCACGAAAACTGCAAATATTCATCTATCCCTAAGAGTAATTATGAATTTTGGAAAAATAAACTCAAGGGAAATGTTGAAATGGACAAGAAAAATTATGCTCAGCTTGAAAGTATGGGAATTAAAGTGATAGTGGTTTGGGGATGTGAAATTAAACGGATGATGAAAGATGACTCTGTTTTATCAAAAAAAGTGAATTCAATATACCAAAAAATTATATATAATCATAATAGGGAGGTGGAATAATGTTCAAATATGTGGATTACTATCAAGAATACGGTAGAATTATGCAATTTAACAAAAACAAAAAAGAGCCTATTCATAGATGGTATCCATTTGTAGAAGGCTATTCAAAAGAATTCATTAAATCTATTATAGATGAAGTTAATAAAAAAGATTTAGTGTGTTTAGAGCCTTTTTCAGGAAGTGGAACGACCTCTCTGGAGTTGCAACATAATAATATTCCTTGCTATTCATTTGAAATCAATCCGTTAATGTATATTATCGCAAAAGTTAAATTGGAAAATGATTATGATTTAAATAAAGTGGAACTATGGCATGATTTTGTACAAACTAAACGTGCTGTTATTAATGCAGATCTTAAAACCGTTTTTTCTACTCTATATGAAGGGTATAATAAGAGAAAGTGGAATTATGATAAAATTGTTGGGCTGGCTGTTCAAAAATTAAAAATGGCTATAGATTTAATAAAAGAGGAAAAATATAAAAATTTATTTTTTGTGGTTTTGTCGTCTATTCTTTTGGATGTAAGTAATTTATATAGAAATGGAAAATGTCTATCATATAAGAAAAATTGGGAGGAAATAACCCTTTCAGAAGCTGATGTTTTTAAAAAATTCGACGATAAAATAAATAAAGAGATAAAAAAAGACATTCAATCAATCAAGAAGACTGCACAAAATAATCAGAATATTTTATTTAATGAAGATTCTCGTGTAGGAATTGAGAAGGAAGTTGAAAATAACAGTATAGATCTAGTAATAACTTCTCCACCTTACTTAAATTCTCGTGATTATACAGATACTTACATGTTGGAATTAAAAACACTGGGATTAACAAATACTTATGAAGAAGTCAGAAATCTAAGAGAGAAAACTCTTAGATCTCATGTTCAGATAAAGTGGCAAGACAATGAAAGTATAAATAATAAAACTTTAGAGAGTACGCTTAAGTTGCTAAAAGACTGTTCAGGAGATCAAGAGATGTGGAATTCTTCGATATTAGATATGGTAAGATTGTATTTTGTTGATATGCAAAAAATATTCCATGTTATCTATAAAAAGGTGAAACTTGGAGGAAGAATATATTTTAATGTTTCAAATTCTGCATATTTTAATGTTATGATAAATACTCTGGAAATTTGTGCTGAAATAGCTGAAAGTGAGGGATTTAAAGTCATTGAAATTAGAAAAGCCAGAAAATTAAAACCAAGTCCTCAGCAAAAGGAACAAATAGAAAATTTGCTAGAAGGCGTTATTGTGATGGAAAAGTAGGTGATAAAGGTGAGGGATGAAAAAATATATTTACCAACACTAAAAAGAGTGAAAATATCCAATTATTCACTGTTTCGAAAAGATATCGATTATGAGTTTATACTTGGCTTAAATTTAATAATAGGTGGAAACGGTATTGGAAAAACAACTTTTATTAATATAGTTAAGTATGCATTAATCGGATTATATAAAAAAGATCTGGATGTAAGAGTTTATAAAGGCGAAAAAAGATTAATTAGAGGAAACTATGCTAATTGTAATACTTTTTTTAGAAATAGGACAGAAGAGAAAGATAGTGATAAAGATGGCTCTGTAGAATTATGGTTTGATATAAATGAGACTTCTTTTTATGTAAAAAGAAGTTTATTTGACGTAAAAATAGAAAAAGCGATTTATATTAAAGACGATAAGGAATACATAATAGGAGGAGTGGCTTCAAAACAGGATTTATATAAAGGATATGATTATTATAATGATAAAAATGATAATACTAGCCTTCAGTATAATTATGAGAGAATAGTTTCCGAAGCTTCTAATCTATCTGACTTTGAAGACTTAATATTTTTTGTTAATCAAATATTGTTTTTTGGTGAAAGTAGGGAAAATGTTCTTTGGTCAAGGTCTGTTCAAGAGCGTTTGCTTAGTAGTTTTCTTAATGATTCGAGTTTAGAAAGAAAAAGGAAAGAGTATACACTAGAAGCGAAATATCAAGATAGTATTTCAAGACATAAACAGGAAGAAATAAAGGCTATTACAAGAGTATTAAAACAAATTAATGAAAATAAAGATGTAAAATATGATCAATTAACTGTAATGAAAGAAATTGAACATTATGAAGCTTTAAAAGTGCAACTGGAAAATGATAGGGATAATTGTCAGAAAAAAGTTTATACACTATATAATAAGGATTCACAATTATCTAAGAAAATAAATGAAAAAGAAAAAGAAAAACAGAAATTAGATGCTGAATTAAAAAGAAATTTTTGGCCTAATTTAAATCCAAAATATGAAGTCTATTTGAGACAATATAAAGGAAATCATATATGTCCAATGTGTAATTCGGATTTGAGTGATAGAGTATATGAAGAAAAAAATGATGAGTGCTTCTTTTGTCA
Organism: Peptoniphilus sp. oral taxon 836 str. F0141; assembly: GCF_000179335.1. Classification (NCBI taxonomy): domain Bacteria; kingdom Bacillati; phylum Bacillota; class Tissierellia; order Tissierellales; family Peptoniphilaceae; genus Peptoniphilus; species Peptoniphilus sp. oral taxon 836. The sequence continues at coordinate 34,731 of NZ_AEAA01000021.1, read as the reverse complement.
TAGCAAAATCATTTGTAATCCATCACAATTGAATGATGTTGAGGCGGTTACATCAGAGCTGAATTTATTGGAAGAAAAACGGATGACAATAGAAAAGAATATTCTATTGTATGAAAACGAATTAAAGGATATAGATTCTAAATATAGAAAAAATAAAGTTGATTTATTTAACGAACAAAGTAAACTTCGTTTTTTTGAAAAAGCAAATGATCAAAATGACGATAAACAGGAGTCTTCATATCTTGCTATGATTAATAGAATAAATGAATTGACAATTGAAAAAGAAAAAGCTGTTGAGTTGAGTGAAAAAAATAGAAATTACGCTTTAATGATAATACGAAAAATACAAGAGAATTTATTTGAAATAACAAAAAGTATTTCGAATATTTTCTCTGTTTTTGCAGAAAATTTTATGAAATTGTCATGCTATTTGACTCTTGAAAATATTAATAATAGTGATGTAAAGTTATTTTTTCCTGTTATTGATAATAAAATTAGATATGAATCGGAAGAATTATCTGAATCACAGCGTTTTTTTGTGGACTATTCCTTTCGAATGAGTATTTTGTCATATTTCTATGAAATGCCCAGCTTTTATATATGCGAAACTCCTGACAGCAGTTTGGATATTTCATATGAAGAAAATGCAGCCGAGATTTTTATGAAATATTTGGAAAAGCCTAATTCTCTAATATTAACATCAAATCTTAATAACAGTACATTTATCACACAAATATTGAAAAGAGCAAAAAACAGAAAAATTTTAAACTTATTAAAATATGGTAAACTTTCATTGGTTCAAAAAAATCATGATATATTGAAGAAATTGTCAGATGAAATAGAGGAGAAATATAATGGATAGATATGTTGGCATTATAGTTAAAAGCAAGGATATATATTGCTTATTATCTGAGCTTAAAGAACTTGGATGGAAATCATTACGTGAGACTTCGATAAATAGGCTAATATACCTTTCATCAGTTTTATATTCTTTTATAAACAATGAAAGTGAGAATATTTTTGCAAAAAGTTATCAATTTACCATTACATTAAGTGGCCCTGAAGATGCAGAGATTGAAAATGCGCTTATAAATCTGGAAAGTAATGGTTCAGTACAACATACCGATAAAGGATATGCGCTAATTGAAGGTACAAATCCGTTAATTATCGATGAGGAGTATGAAGAAAAGAAAGCATGGTTTAAAGATATTGCATATATAATATCCATTTATGGAGAGGATAAAATATACGATTTTATTTTCAGAGATCCTGAATATAGAGAATCCTTGTTAGGAAATTCTATATATAATTTGAATATTGATAAAAATAATGCAACAGTTAAATTTTTAAATAGGTTTAAATATGAATTTGAAAAAGTGTTGAATGATAAAAGCTATGCCTTAGACAATAGAAAATATATGGAATTATATTTTGAATATGTATTTGGAATGATTCTGAGAGGAGAGGTGTAATGCCAAGATTTTCCTATGAAGAGGTAAGTGATATTGTTAAACAATCGAATTTACACATAGAATGTGATCAAAATTATAATTTACTATACAAAAGACACCTGCAAGAGCTATGGGATAATCAGATAAATCACCAAATTTTTTTTTCGATTGCAATTTCACCAGATTCTTTATTCAATTTGAATTTTAAAAATTTACAAAGCAACTTAAGTAAACTTACTGAAGTTTTTGCTATAACTAATTTTATTAAGATAGATAATTGTGGAAATGTTTTAGAAACAAAAAATTTAGAAGGAAGAACTAATGATATTAGAAATATAATTTGTGAATTATCAATGAGTGACTATGTTTTCTTTTTTGGAGAAGAAGGAATCACACGTTTTGTTAATGGTCATCCATATGAAGACTATAATATTTTTTATTCAAGAAGCGATAGAATGAGGTATAAAGAAAAGAAAGATATATCCAGAATAAATGAAGTCATTGAGAATTATTCTAGTCAATTTTTAACACAACAAGTTAATTATATGTGTTTGTTGGCTGATAATGCTACATTGAGACAAATAAATAGTGAATATATTAAAAGGAATATTTTGAAAAATAAACCTGAGCATTATATGCGAGATCAATTGTGTCAATATCTAACTGAAAATATGAGATATACATTTACTACAGAACCTGAATTAGGACAAACAAAAAAAGAATTGGATATATATTTTGATGTTAGCGGAGAATTGTATTTTATTGAAATTAAATGGCTGGGAGTTTCGATTAATGATGAAGGGACTGGATTGTCTACAGCATATACAGATTCAAGAGCTAGGGACGGGGTTATTCAAACTTTAGAGTATATTGGGGAACTTTTGAATACTTCTGAAAAAAGTTTAAGACATGGTTATTTGTTAATATATGATGCTAGAGATAAAAAGAAAGAGGTGGATTTTAAGGAATACTCTTTTGTTAAGGAGAATTTAAAATCTTATTTAGAATACTTTAGTGTATTAGGCATTCTGCCATTGGTTAAAAGACACCCAGCGTAGTACAATTTTGTGTCCGTGCTTGCAATATGCTTGCAAAAAATCAGATAAACAGAAATAAAACGGATAATAAGGCTAAATCTGATAACAAAAATCTTGATTTTACACCATTTACACAAAATGATATCAATGGACATATCGAATGGGAATAGCAGCAAAAAAATTAAAAGCTTTGTAAAATCAACAGTTACAGAAGATTAAAAACTGTAACTGGGATTAAAATGGGAACATTTGTTAAAAAGAATAAATTGAATAATTCTTCCAAGTGGTTTGCATTTGGACAAAAAATAAGACCGTAGTTTCTAGCTGCGGTCTTTTTGCCTACATATTTTATTTTAAAAATATTGATTTTATATAATTATGTAGGTTGTTATAAATTAGATCATTAATTAAGTTGAATAGAATATTAAAAATATAAAGGTCATAACGGGATATTTGTGGAAACATTTAAATTATATAGCAAACAAGTAAATTATGCGACAATAAATGTTGGCTTTAGTGTCGGTTTGAATAAAACTTAATATAAAATAAAATAAGCACTTCGTAAAAATGTTGAGGCACTGTTTTGGTTTATAGAGAAGTGGGAATTTTATATAATATATAGGGCTTGACATGTCCGTTGGGGACAGTGTTATCCTTCAATCAAAGGAGGTATATAACCATGTTAAGAAGTGAAATTCAAAAAGAAACGGGTCTAACTAGGAAGGCAATAGAGTATTATGAGGATAAAGGACTTATCAGTCCTCAGAAATCTGAGAATGGTTATAGAGACTATAGTATAAAGGATTTAGAAATTCTGAAAAAGGTGTCTATATTTAGAAAATTGGGAATGAGCATCTCAGATATTTATCAGTGTATATCATCAGGTGGTGATACTCTGTCTTCTGTTTTAAGGGAAAAACAACATCAATTGGAACTTGATGAAAAAAGGAAAGTAATACTGGAAATGATTGTTAAAGGCGAAAGCAATGAACTAATCAATGAGAAAGTTTCATCACTTGAGGTGGAAGAAACTATCTATGAAAAACTGGAAATTGCTTTTCCGGGATATTTTGGACAAATGTTATTTGCTGCCTATCAACCATTTTTGAATGAGCCATTAGAAAATGATGTTAAGGTTTCTTTTTACAAATATATAGATTATCTCGATAGACTCCCTTCGTTTGAATTAACTGAAGAAGAGAAAAAATATATTGAGAATATTAGCTCATCCTTTGATATGAAAACCTTAAGAGATGTGAATCAGGCTAAACTCGACGCTATAGAGAGTTTTGAAAAGTGGATGAAAGATAATGAGGATGTAATTTCTCAATATGAAACCTATAAAAATAGTGAAGAGTATCAAAATAGCATGATGAAACAGATCCAAGATAAGCTTAAAAACTTTATGAAGGAAAATCAATATTATGAAATAGCAATTCCACTTATTAGAAAATTTAGCAAGAGCTATGATAATTACTATAAGAAGTTGCTAAAGGCAAATGAAGAGTATCTAAATAATAAATATCAATAATCAGGTTCTATAATAAATAGTGCTGGTGAGAATTCATCAGTACTATTTTTATATTGACATTTGAAAAATAAGTATATTTGTCAAATTCCTATTATAGTTTTTGTTTTAGAATTTTATGTTTGTACCATAAAAAAATATATGGTTTTAGCTATAAGACATAAACCATATATTTTTCATTTTTATTGACTTTAATTATTTGAAATGGAGCTTATTTTAAAACTCCAAATTTATAGTCGTTGCTCTTGAAATAGTCAATTACTTTAGGAAGAGCTTCGACTGTTAGCTCTTTTCCCTTTGAATCATGAGCGAGGACTACAGCAATTTTTGTGTTTTTATTTTTGTCTAAATTCTTTTTAACGTATTCAACTTGACCTTCAATTGTTGTTGGTCTTTGACTTCTCTTTTCTGCATCTCCAACTAGGGTATTCCAATCAATCCATTGAACATCTAATGAAGATAAGGCTAAATCAGCCTGGTCTGTGTTTTCCCAAGACATATGTCCGCCAGGATACCTAAAGACTTTGGCTTTAAAATCTTTTCCTAAAATTTCTTGCAATCTTTGGTTAGTTAGTTCAACTTCTTTTTTTATAATTTGTGGGTCACAAACTCTGCCTGGATATAATGTTTTATAGTCGTGGCTAAAAGAGTGATTTGCAATTGCATTTCCATCATTTAATATCTGATGAATAACACCTGCATGAGATTCGTTAATTGATTTACCTACTAAAAAGAAGGTTCCATGTACATTATTTTTCTTAAGTATATCCAAAATTTTTGGCGTAACTTGTGTATTTGGGCCATCATCAAAAGTCAAAAATACAATTTTGTCATTACCTTTATAAGAATTATTTTCTATATAGGAATTAATTTTCTTTGCATCGTAAGCGTAGGAGCTTGCGATTTTTAAGTGATTAGAATTTTTAACTAAATAATGGTCTTTCAATGAATCAATTTTTAAAAGTGGAATTATTGAATCTTGTTTTTTGTCAAACATTTTCTTTTTAGTTCTTATACCTTGACTTTTTCCTATATACCAGGTCATGTCTTGAGATAACTCAACTTTAGAAAGTTTTGCATTATGAATCTTTCTGTTTGTACAAGATACTATAAGAAAAATAAGAAGAATCAGAGTTCCACCGGAAACCATTTGTCTTTTTCTTTTTCTTTTTTTTGCTCTTTTTCTTCTTCTTAAATATTTTTCGTCTTTTACTTCATCCATTATAAGCCTCCGTTAGTAACTATAACCCACAAAGGCAAAAGTTGCAAGAACAAATAGGTTACAGTTTTATTTGTTGTAAAAGCCATAAATCATATAAAGGGCATCTTCTAAATTAACAGGAGATTGTGGTGAAGGTTCTTGGTTAAAAATTCCATATCCCTTGGCATAAATGTAATATATTTCATAATCCTTTAAAGATTTTTGATTTTCAAACAAATCTTCTTTGAAAATTCCTTTTAATTTTAAAAATTCTTCATTAGAATTAATAGATATCAAAAGTTTTATAAGGTCTTTTTCTTTTATTTTTTTATCTAAATCCTCTTCATTTATATCATACTTTTTAAGTAAATAATTATCAACTTCAAAAGGATTATTTTGAAAAGATACAAGATTTATAAAATCTCTGGTACTTATAGGGTCTTTAAGTTTTTTATTGATAAGACCAATACCCATATCTTTTAGGTTATTTATAATATCCTTATTTTTTGCCTTATCTAAATCTGGATAGGAAATTTGGTCTTTAAAATCTATAATTTCACCATAAGATGATATTATAAATCCATCTTCTGAAATTGTTGGATTATCTGAAGTTTTTGTATGGTAAATTAAATCAATACCCTTGGAATCTAATACATATTTTTTTGTAAAATAATTGGAAGAATATAGTATATCTTGAGCTTCATCTACACTTAATTTATATTTATCCTTGGGGAAATTCGCCCTACTTTTATTACTCATGAAATATTGAACTTTTTTAGTCTTGCCGTTTATTTCAATATTAATTCCTTCACCTATTACATATCTATTATTTACATATCTTGGGAAAAATACAGTATTTGCATTAACTTGAGCCTTATCAAGAGAAATTTCTGAATCTTTATAATATTTTTCAGTAAAAGCTTTGGCGATTTTAATAACTTCTTTTGGATCCTCAATTTTCCCACTTTTATCATCTGAGGAAGTGTAAAAAGACAAAAGATTTAGGTTTTTGGCGTCAATAGAAACTTCTCCACCTTTATTTTTGCTATAGTTTTCAATGAAATAAGTATAGTTATCATTTTGAGAAGTTAGTTTTACTTGAGATATTTTTATATCTTTACCAAGAATTTCTTTAGCTATTTTTAAAGCATCTTCCTTTGATTTTAGATTTTTTATGTTATCAAGGGTTTTTTCTTCTACATCAGTTAAGGAAGCTTTATCTACTGCTTCTTCAGCGCCCTTATAAGTTGTTACATAATTTACATCGTCTTTTTTTAGCAACTGACCATTTTTAGCTGATATAGCTCTAAAATCTAAAGCACTATAAACTTTATTTACATTTTTGGAGTTTACCATATAAGCTTCTTGTAAAGGTTGGTATTTTTTTGATATTTCTATGGCTTTTTTAAGGCTTATCTTATCTTCTATCTTAAAATCTTCATCTTTTAGTAAAGATAATCCGTAGTTGTATCCGTCATATTTACTGAAATTAATAATCTTATTTTCACTTGGTGAATAAGTTATCTGAGCTTTATCTTCAAAAAAAGCAATATCATTTATATATCTGATGTAGGTAAATGTAATATTCTTTCTCTCATTTTCAATACTTATGTCTTGAAATTTATATTTATTAAAAAAGTTAGGATCAATTTTTTTAAGTAAATCTTCTGCAACTTCTTTTGCCTTTTTTCTATCTATACTGATATTTTCTGTATTATTATTTTCTCTATTAGAATAAGCTCTATAGTTAAAAATTTGACCATCTTGGGAAGTGGTAATACTTATATTGCCAAGATTTTCATCAGACCAATAGTAACTTAAAAGATTATTATTTTTCACCCTATCTTTAAGAAATTTTGGTAAATCACCTTTTTCATAAGCTACTTCAGAAAAATTGAAGTCGCTATATTCTTTATCAATATTAAAGATGCTTTTTAGCCTTAAAACATCTTGCTTTTCCTTGTTTTGTCCATAGACAAAAGAAAAACTAAGTACAAAAATTAAAAATGGAATCAATAGTTTTTTCATAATATACCTCTCTTTTGTTTTTTTGTGTTAATTTGGGAAAGTAAATAAGTATAAAAAAAGGGCAGACCTATCCGCCCAAAAAAATATTTAAATTTCACTTTCTTCTTTATTTTTATCATCTTCAGCATTCAAAGCATTTAAAATCATATCAGGATCAATGCCATGAACCATAGCGGCTTCTTCAAGAGTTTCCATTTGAGAAGCAGGGCACATAATGCATCCCATACCAAAACTCATCAATGTTCCAATAGATTGTGGCTTAACGGAAAGTATTTCTCCAATTAGCATATCTTTTCTTAATTTCATCCTAACACCTCCATTTATATTATTATACCCAATAGGATATAAATTATCTGTAATTTAATTGTGATAATTTTCTGAAATTATTTTCTTTTAATAAAAAATATTATATCCATTAATTTTAGTAGAAATATAAAAATAGTTACTTCACTTTTTTATCCTGCAAGAAATTGTCTTAATTTTTATGATTTTAAAATAATAGAGTCATTTTTATTATAAAATTTGCACAAACTTAGACTTTTTTAAGCTCTCTTATGTAAAAGAAATAAAAATTTATAAGCTAGAAATTTGACTTGTGAACTCATAAGTGATAATATATTTTCACCTTATTAAGAGTGGTGGAGTGAATGGGCACTTTGAAACCCGGCAACCTAATTGGTGCTAAATCCCACAGAGTTATTCTGAAAGATGAGGTTTTTTGTAACCTCTCTTTTAGAGAGGATTTTTTTATAGGAGGAATAAATGAAAAAATGGATTTTTACTTCAGAATCAGTAACTGAAGGCCATCCTGATAAAGTTTGTGATCAAATTTCAGATGCAATTGTTGATGAGATTTTAAAAGATGATAAAGATGCCAGAGTTGCTTGTGAAACAATGGCAACAACTGGACTAATATTAATAACAGGAGAAATAACAACAAAAACTTATGTAGATTTCACAAAAATTGCAAGAGAAGTTTTAGAGGGTATAGGCTACAACAGAGCAAAGTTTGGTTTTGATGCAACAACTTGTGCAGTTTTATCTGCAATCAAAGGCCAATCAGCTGATATTGCTATAGGAGTTGATAGGTTTAAAGATAAAAACTTTGATGAAGATGAATTTGATGCAATAGGAGCTGGAGACCAAGGCATGATGTTTGGTTATGCTTGCAAAGAAACTGATGAATATATGCCCTTGCCAATATCCCTAGCTCATAAATTGTCAAGGAAATTATCAGAAATAAGAAAAAATAATACTTTGGAATATTTAAGACCTGATGGCAAAAGCCAAGTGAGTGTTGAATATGAAAATGGAATTCCAAAGAGAATAGAAAATGTAGTAATTTCAGCTCAACATTCGCCTGATGTATCAATTAAAGATTTGAGAAATGATATTAAAAAAGAAGTTATAGATACAATACTTCCAAAAAATTTAGTAGATGAAAATACATCATTTTATATTAATCCCACAGGACGATTTGTAGTCGGTGGACCTATGGGAGATGCTGGTTTAACGGGTAGAAAAATCATTGTAGACACATATGGAGGCTATGCAAGACATGGCGGTGGAGCATTTTCTGGTAAAGACCCAACAAAAGTTGATAGATCAGCAGCCTATTATGCAAGATATATTGCAAAAAATTTAGTAGCATCTGGAGTTTGCGATAAAGTTGAAATAGGACTAGCCTATGCCATAGGTTTAGCAAGACCAACATCCATATATGTAGAAACTTTCGGCACAGGAAAAATTCCTGATAACGAAATTGAAAAACTTGTCAATAGACATTTTGACCCACGCCCTGCGGCTATAATTAAAAATTTAAATTTATTAAGACCAATTTATAGGCAAGTAGCATCTTATGGACATTTTGGCCGTAATGATTTAGACCTTTCTTGGGAAAAATTAGATAAGGTTGACGAGATTAAGAAAGATTTAAATTTATAATGCTTGAAGGAAAAAGAAAATATCCTGAAATCAACGCTTCATTGTTTAGATGGATACTCGGAATACTTGTATGTTACGGGTCTTTACTTGTAAGTTCATTAATAATATTTTTATTTAACATAGAAAACTTAATTATTCCAGCTCTTATTATGAGTTTTTTATCAATAATGGGAGCTTTAATAATTGATAAAAATATTTTAAGAAAATTATTTTTATTTCTAAATTTCAAAGATGTTATATTTGTATTTGTTGGGTTAATAATTTCTTTTATTTTTATAATATTTGCCTCTTTTGCAGCAACTTATTTTAAAATAGGAGGAGAAGTAAACCCTATATTCGGCTTATTGGATAAATTTTCTAAAAGCGAGTTTCTAATATCTTCTGCAATTCAATTTATTGGAGAAGAATTGATGTTTGTCCTACCATTTTTATTCGTGATAAATAAATTTAAAAAAACACCCAAAATAATTAGAGTTTTTTTGGCAGTGATAATATCATCCTTATTATTTGGAGCGTTGCATATACCAACTTATAATTTTAATATTGTTCAAGCCTTAGTATTAATAGGTATAGTTAGAACAGGGATAACAATAACTTATATTTTCAGGAAAAATTTAACAGTTTCTTATATTGTTCACTTCTTGTATGATTGGATAATAATTTTAATGGCAATTAAATATAGTCCTATGTGATAATAGACCTTACAAAATATGCAAAATATTTTGTAAGGTTTTTTATATTTTATTTACCATATGAATATTTCTTAACAAAAATAAAAAAACCGAGATTAACTCTCGGTAATAAAAGGAGATTAATTAAAAGTGTTTTAAATAATCTAATAGTATATTAGCACAGTAAATAGTTTAATGCAAGTTTTTTATTATTTTTTTATTAGACTAAATATAGAAAATAAAATTTTTGAAACTCCAACTATAAGTTTCTTATAGTTAATGTTAATGCAAAAATCTATTAAAATATTGACAAAAACGTCTATTTTAGTTATGATTAGTATATCAATATAAGGATTAGCTGCATCAATTTGTGTGAGTTATTAACACTAACTCAAGAAACATTTTGAGTCCCGGTAAAATCTACAAATGAGTTTGTGATTTTTTCTGGGATTTTTTTTTATTATCTTAGACTTTATTAAGATAATGCTTAAAATTCCTAGAATAAATCTTATGTGGTTAAATTTTTATGAAAGGGATGGTAGTAGGTTGGACTTAAAAAATTATGTTGATGGACAAAAGGATAATATGCTCAAAACTTTGTCTGAAGTTGTAAGCATTAATAGCGTTAGAGGGGAAGAAAAAGCCGATGCTCCTTTTGGAGAAGGTCCTAAAAAATGTTTAAATTTTGTTTTAGAAAAAGCTAAAGAATTAGGTTTTAAGACAAAAAATATGGACAACTATATGGGCTGGGCTGAACTAGGCGAAGGCTCTGAAATGATTGCTGTAATGGGTCATTTAGATGTTGTACCAGAAGGCAGTGGTTGGGACAAAGACCCCTTTTCTGGACAAGTTGAAAATGGAAATATTTATGGCCGTGGAACAATGGATGATAAAGGTCCTACAGTAGCTTGCCTTTACGCTTTAAAAGCCATTAAAGAATCAGGACTTCCCTTAAAAAGAAGAATTAGAATTTTATTTGGTACTAATGAAGAAACCGGTTCTGATGATATGAAATATTATCGTGAAAACGGGGGAGAAATTCCATTTTGTGGTTTTACACCTGATGGAGAATATCCAGTTATTAATGGAGAAAAAGGTATAATTAATGCTACTTTTAAAAAAGATTTAGACCAAAAATCTGATTTAATACTTAAAAAAATCAGCGGAGGAACAGCTTTTAATGTAGTTCCTGCTCATGCAAAAGCAGAATTTACTTGCCAAAAATCTCTAAAAAAAGAAATTTTAGCAGATAAAAAGTTTTCTGAAAAAATTAAAATAGAAGAAACTAAAGAGGGCTTTATAGTTGAAGCAAAGGGTCTTGAAGCTCATGCCTCAACTCCAGAAAAAGGTAACAATGCAATAGGAAATTTACTTATAGCTATAAAAGATTTTCCTATGGATAAAGAACTTAAAAAAGCTGTAGTTTTTTTGGCTGAAAAAATTGGTCTTGAAACTTTTGGACAATCTTTAGGAATTGATATTTATGATGACAATTCCGGAAAACTTTCATTAAATATGGGTGTAATTGAAGGAGATGAAAATTTCCTTGAAGTTAAACTTAATTATAGGTATCCAGTAACAAGGTCTTATGATGAATGTGCACCAATATTGGATAAGCAATTTGACCAAGTAGGCTTTAAGAAGATTTTTGAAAAGCATAAAAATTCACTTTTCGTAGATGAAAATACTGAATTTATAAAAATTTTGTTAGATGTTTATAAAGAACATACAAATTTTAAGCCTCATACAAAGTCAATAGGTGGAGGAACTTATGCCAAGGCCTTACCAAATATTGTTGCTTTTGGACCGATTTTCCCAGGAGATGAAATTAGAGAACATCTTCCAAATGAATATTGGGAAGTTGAAAAAATTTTCTTAAATATGGAAATTTATGCAGATGCTATGTATAGGCTAGCTAATATGTAAGGGGGAGGTATTATATGAAAATTACTGATATTAAACTAGGAAAAATTTCTGTACCTTTGAGGGTTCCTTTTAAAACAGCTTTAAGAAGCGTTGATAGTGTAGAAGATGTTATTGTTGAAATCCACACAGATACAGGAGAGATTGGTTATGGTGAAGCGCCACCAACTGGAGCTGTAACAGGAGAAACTACATCTTCAATTATAGGTGCTTTCAAGGACCATATTACAAAAACAATGATAGGAAGAGATATTGATGATTTTGAAGATAATATGAAAGCTTTAAATTCTTCAATAGTTAAAAACACTTCTGCAAAAGCGGCTTGTGATATGGCACTTTGGGATTTATACGGACAGCTTTATAAAATTCCTGTATATAAATTGTTGGGAGGTTCTAGAAAGAAAATTGTAACTGACATTACAATTTCTGTAAATCCTCCTGAAGAAATGGCAAGAGATGCAATAAATGCAATAAAAAGAGGTTATGACACTTTAAAGGTTAAAGTTGGAATTGACCCATCTCTTGATGTAAAAAGATTGCAAGCAATTAGAGATGTTGTGGGAAAAGATGTAAAAATTCGTATAGATGCCAACCAAGCATGGAAGCCTAAAGAAGCAGTTAGACTTTTAAATCAAATGCAAGAAAAAAATTTAGACATTGAACTTGTTGAACAACCTGTAGCAGCTCACGATTATGAAGGTTTAAAATATGTTACAGATCATTCATATGTTCCTGTATTAGCAGATGAAGCAGTCTTTTCAGCAGAAGATGCAATGACAATTTTACAAATGAAAGCAGCAGATTTAATAAATATAAAACTTATGAAATGTGGTGGAATATATAATGCCTTAAAAATCACTTCAATGGCTGAACTTTGCGGAGTTGAATGTATGATAGGATGTATGCTTGAAGCAAAAATCAGCGTTAATGCTGCAGTTCATTTAGCATGTGGTAAAGGTGTAATTACCCGTGTAGACTTAGATGGCCCAGTTTTATGTTCAGAAGACCCCATTAATGGAGGAGCTGTATTTAATGAAAAAGAAATTACAGTTTCCGATGCTTATGGTTTAGGTATATCTGGCATTGATGGTATAAAATACTTAGATTAAATTAAAAAAGAAAGGATGAGATTTATGGTAATTAATAATGGATTTACTTACATTGCCTTCTTAATGTTTTTGGCAGGAGCTTTGCTTGCATTAGAAAAGTACACAAAGTGGAAAATTTTTAATGTTGTTCCACCATTAGTATTTATTTATGTATTTAATATGATATTTTGCACAATGGGATTATATTCTTCTGAAGCATGCTCAAATGCATATTCAGGCCTTAAGAATAATCTACTTTATGCAATGATATTTGTAATGCTTTTACGTTGCGATTTTCGTAAGCTTGCAAAATTAGGTGGCAGAATGGTTGCTATCTTTTTAGGATGCTCATTTACTTTATTTGTTGGATTTTTAGTTGGATACCCATTATTTAAATCAACACTTGGTACAGATACATGGGGAGCAGTAGCAGCTTTATACGCATCTTGGGTTGGAGGCTCAGCAAACATGGCAGCAATGCAAGCAGCACTTCCAGTAGATGCAGGTGCATACTCATGTGCCCTAGCTCTTGACACAGTATGTTACTCATTATGGATAGCACTTTTACTACTAGCAGTTAGATTTGCACCAAAATGGAATAAGGCTACAAAAGCTGACACATCAAAACTTCAAGAAGTTGCAGATGCAGCAGAAGCAGAAGTTGCTAAGGGCAAGAAAACTGCATCATCAGCCGATTGGATTTTCTTAATTGGTTTATCATTAATTGTATCAGCAATTTCTCAAGCAGTAGGAGCAAAACTTTCAGATGTCTTTACAAATATGGGATTAGCAATGTTTGATAAAGGTACAGTTGTAACTCTATTTGTAACAATACTTGGTTTAATTTGTGCTCTATCACCACTAGGAAAACTTCCAGCAGTAGAAGAATTATCTAATGTATATTTGTATGCAGTTGTATCATTACTTGCATCTACAGCATCAGTTGTAGATTTACTATCAGCACCAATGTGGGTAGTATATGGAATATTTATATTAGTAATCCATGTAGTTTTAATGTTTGTTTTATCAAAAATTTTCCACTGGGATTTATGCATGGTTTCAACAGCTTCCCTTGCCAATATAGGCGGTTCAGCTTCAGCACCAATTGTTGCATCAGCTTATGATGCTTCTTATGCAGGTATAGGTGTTCTAATGGGAGTATTAGGAGCAGCAGTCGGAAACTTCTTTGGTATAGGAATGGGACAAATATTAAGGATGTTCTAGATTTTAATGAGGATAAATATTTCTAGAATGATTATGAAAGGTGATATAATATGAGTGATTATTTAAAAATTAAGAAACATATTGAGAAAATAATATCAGAAAGTTCTGGGAATATTTGTCTAAGCTTTTATGATTTAGATGATGAAGAGGGATTTTCCATAAATGAAGATAAAAAAGTTCGTTCAGCCAGTATGATAAAATTATTAATAATGGCAGAAATAATGAATCAATCTAAAAATGGAAAAATCTCTCTAGATACTAAAATAAAAGTTGGTAAAAAAGATAAAGTTGGTGGTTCAGGAATACTTAAAGAGTTTGACTGTGAACATGAATTTTCAATTAAAGAACTTATGACTCTTATGATTATAGTATCAGATAATCAAGCTACAAATATATTAATAGACTTGGTGGGAATGGATAATATAAATCTAATGGGTAAAAGATTAAATTTGAAATCTGCAAGTTTGCAAAGAAAAATGATGGACATAAAAGCACTTGAAAAGGGAAGAGATAATTATATAAGTGCCATAGATGTAAAAGTAATTTTAGAAAAAATTTACAGAAAAACTCTAGTAGATGAAAAATCTTCTGAACTTATGCTAGATATACTTTTAAGACAACACGAAAGACAAAGACTGGGTAGATTTTTAGATGAGGAAGTTAAAATAGCCAGTAAAACTGGAGATTTAGATAAGCTTGAAAATGACGGGGGAATATTTTTCTTGGAAAATAAAAACTATATTCTAGTCGTGCTTATTGATGACGCTGTGACAAATGCCATGGCACAAGAAACAATTGGTAAAATTTCAAAATATATTTATGATGAAATGGGGCGATGAATATGAAAACTAAAAGTATTTATTTCACAGGAGAAGCAAGAACAACAATGGACAATGCTATAACAAAAATCTATGGCACATTTTACATGGCTTTTGAGGTAGATGCTTCTAATGGTAAAATTATTAGAACTGATTGCAACGGAACAATGAAACTCACTAAAGATTTTATAAATAGAATTTTTGAAGGCAAAATCTTTGATGATGACGAAGAAAAAATAATAGAAGAAATATCAGAAAGATATTACGCATCATCAACAAGGGCAATAGTAGTAGCTTATAGAGATGCCTTACAAAAATATAAAAAAGTTAAAAAAGATATTCTTGAAAAAAATAGCAAGTAGAAAGACAGTGGAGAATAGATTTTTAAAATTTAAAATTTTTTGCACAATAGTTTTAACTATCTTATTACTTTCAGCGAATTTATATGCTGCAAGTGATAATTCTAATGGCGAAGGTAAAGAGGCAGTTGATTTGGGTGTGGAAAATTATGTTAATTTAAAAAAAGATAAGGATGAAAAATCAATAAAAAATTTTGAACACAAATTTTTTATTGATGGTCAAATTAAGAACTTCAAAATAAAAAATGATGAAAAAGTTTCTGTTCAGGTCGACACTGGAAAAATTCTTTTGTCAAATGGACAAGAATATAAGTTGCAAAATAAAGTATTAATAAAAAATGATAGGATTCTATTGTCTTTGACTAATATTTCTAAACTATTTAAGATGACAAATGGAAATATCAATGATGGAATTAGTCAAGATATAGAATGGGATGGAAGTTTAAGAACAGTAAGTGTAAAAATTAAATAAAAAATTTTTAATTTAGTCGGATTTTGTCCGACTATTTTTTTTAAAATTATATGTTAAAGGTATTGTATTAGTTGAAATTATATTGTATAATATAAATGTCAAAGATAGTCAAACTATTTGACAGGAGGTGCTTAATTTTGGAGTACAAAGATTATTATAAAATACTTGGAGTAGATAAGAATTCAAGTCCTAAAGAGATAAAGAGTGCTTTTAGGAAACTTGCAAAAAAATATCACCCAGACCTTAATCCTAATGATCCAAAGGCTCAAGAAAAATTCAAGGAAATTAACGAGGCCTATGAAGTTTTATCTGACAAGGATAAAAAGGCTAAGTATGATGCTTTTGGTTCAAATTATGATTTTTCAGGTGGTTATAATTTTGACCCAAGTGCTTATGGCTACACTTATACTACCGGCGGTTCTTCTGAAGATTTTTCAGATTTCTTTGATATGATTTTTGGTTCAAATGCAAGGAGAGCTTCTTCAGCAAAGGGTTCAAAATTTTCTTTTAATCTTGATGATTTATTTTCTGGAAGAAACTCAAATAGAACTAATCACAATTATGCTAAAGCTGATAGCCCTAAATATGAATCTGAACTTTCTATTTCCATTGAAGATGCCTATAAGGGTGTAGATAAAAAAGTTGGACTTTCCATTAATGGAAAACAAAAGGAAATTAATGTAAAGATTCCACGTGGTATTACTCGTGGTAAGAAAATAAAAGTTAAAGGCTCAAAGTTTGATTTACCAGGCGATGTGCTTTTTAAAATAAATATTAATGATTCTGACAATCTAAGACTAAAAGGTATTGATATTTATAAAAATGTTGAGGTTAGACCTTGGACTGCTCTTTTAGGAGGAGAAAAAACTATTGATACTTTTGAAGGAAAAATTAAGATAAAAATCCCTAAAAATTTGAGTCCTGGTAAAAAATTGAGAATACCAGATAAGGGTTTTAAGGATATGAAAAATAATAAAGGTGATTTGTATATTGAATTTACTATTGCAAATCCGACAAATTTAACTAAGGAACAATTAGAATTATATAAAAAGTTAGAAGAAATTAGCTAGGAGGTATGTTATGAATTTTGAAAAATATACGCAAAAATCTCTTCAAGCGATAAAAGATGCAACAGATATTGCAAGAGAATATGGCAATCCTCAAGTTAAGGAAATTCATTTAAATTATGCTCTTTTAAATGATAATGATGGGCTTATACCGAGGGTTCTAGATTACATGGATGTAAATAAAGAAGCCGTGAAATCTGAGCTTTTAAGAGTTATACAAAGACTTCCTCGTCAAAGTGGAGGCTCTTTGAGTGCTGATGAATCATACACTAGGGTTCTAGATCAAGCTGAAAAAAATATGACAAAATTTGGAGACGATTATTTATCTGTTGAACATATTTATATGGCTCTTTTAAATTTAAAGGGAACAGACTCATCTTCTGTTTTTAAAAAATATGGTATAAATAGTGATAATTTTCTCTCTGCTTTACAAAAAATTAGAGGAAACCAAAATGTAAGAACTGATAATCCTGAAGATACCTATGATGCTTTAAAAAAATATGGTAGAGATTTAACTAAAGAAGCCAAAGAAGCTAAAATGGATCCAGTTATAGGTAGGGATGAAGAAGTTAGAAATGTTATTAGAATTTTGTCTAGAAGGACAAAAAATAATCCTTGTCTTATTGGTCCTCCAGGAGTAGGTAAAACTGCAATTGTTGAAGGACTAGCCCAAAGAATCATAAATGAAGATGTGCCCGAAGGCTTAAAAGGAAAAATAGTTTTCTCTCTTGATATGGGTGCCTTAGTTGCTGGTGCAAAATATAGAGGTGAGTTTGAAGAAAGACTTAAAGCGGTTCTTTCTGAAGTAGAAAAATCAGAGGGCAATATTATTTTATTTATAGATGAAATTCATAATATTGTGGGTGCAGGAAAGACTGAAGGTGCAATGGATGCCTCAAATCTTTTAAAACCAATGCTTGCAAGAGGAGAACTCCACGCAATTGGTGCAACCACTCTTGATGAATACAGAAAATATATTGAAAAGGATCCTGCTCTTGAAAGAAGATTTCAAAAAGTTATTGTAAATGAACCAAGTGTTGAAGATACTATCTCAATCTTAAGAGGTTTGAAATCAAAATATGAAATTTTCCATGGTATAAGAATTTCTGATTCAGCAGTTATAGCTGCTGCAACCCTATCAAATAGATATATTACTGATAGATTTTTGCCAGACAAGGCAATTGATTTAATGGATGAATCTTGTGCAATGCTAAGAACAGAAATTGATTCAATGCCTACAGAAATTGATGATGTGAGAAGAAAAATCTTACAACTTGAAATTGAAAGAGAAGCATTAAAAAAGGAAAAAGATGATGCATCAAAGAAAAGACTTGAAAATTTGGAAAAAGAACTTTCTGAAGAAAAATCTGATTTTGACAGATTAAAATCAAGATGGGAAAGTGAAAAGAAAGAAATAGACAAAGAAAAAGTTGTTAAAGAAAAAATTGAAAATGTAAATCATAAAATTGAAGAAGCGCAAAGGTCTTATAATTTAGAAAAACTTTCTGAACTTAGATATGGAACCCTTCCTAAATTAGAAGAAGAGCTAAAAGAACTTCAAACCAACAAAAAAGATGATACCATGGTTAAAGAAGAAGTAACCGAAGATGAAATTGCCTATGTAGTTTCAAGATGGACTGGTATTCCTGTAGAAAAATTGAATCAAAGTCAAAGAGATAAGCTTTTAGATTTAGGAAATATTCTCCACAAAAGAGTTATAGGTCAAGACGAAGCTGTTCAAGTTGTTACAGATGCAGTTATTCGTGCAAGAGCAGGCTTAAAAGCTGAAAATAGACCCATAGGTTCCTTTATATTTTTAGGACCAACAGGAGTTGGAAAAACAGAAACAGCAAAAGCTTTGACAGAAGCCTTATTTGACGATGAAAAAAATATGATTAGAATAGATATGAGTGAATATATGGAAAAATTCTCCGTATCAAGACTTGTAGGTTCACCTCCAGGATATGTAGGTTATGAAGAAGGTGGTCAACTAACAGAAGCTGTTAGAAGAAAACCATATAGCGTAATATTATTTGATGAAATTGAAAAGGCTCATCCTGATGTATTTAATATTTTACTTCAAGTCCTAGATGATGGAAGACTTACAGATAATCAAGGTAGAACTGTAGATTTCAAGAACACAGTTATTATTATGACATCTAATATAGGAAGTCAATACTTGATAGATGGAATAGAAGAAAATGGTCAAATTTCTCAAAGTGCAAGAAATGAAGTTGATAAAGAACTAAGGAGTAGCTTCAGACCTGAATTTTTAAATAGGGTTGATGAAATAGTATTATTTAAGCCCTTAGTTAAGGACCAAATCTATAAAATTATTAAACAAACTATAAAAGATATAGAAGAAAAACTTTCTGATAGGCAAATAAAAATTGAAGTTACACAAGAAGCTTTAGAATTTATTTTAAAGGCATCTTTTGATATCAACTATGGAGCAAGACCAGTAAAAAGATACATCAATCAAAGTGTAGAAACAAAACTTTCACTACTTTTAATAAAGGGAGAAGTTACAGAAAATAGCACTGTAATTGTTGATGTTAAAAATAATGAATTAGACTTAACTGTAAAAAAATAAATATTAAATAATAATTAATAGCTGTAGCAGCATAAAAAATGCTGGGACAGCTATTTTTTATATTAAAAACATATTTTATTTAATTCATTATTTTATAAAATTATGATAAAATATATTCATTGTTTTATAAGGAGGTAGTATTAATTTGAATTCTAGTTTTTTGGAAAGAAAATTTTCATTAGCAAAACGAGGAACAAATGCTAGAACAGAATTTCTTGCAGGATTAACAACATTTATGACAATGTCATATATTTTAATTGTTAATCCAACAATGCTAGGTAAGGCTGGAATGGACCAAGGTGGGGTATTCACCGCGACAATAATTTCATCTGTAATTGCAATGTTATTTATGGGTCTTTATGCAAATTTCCCCTTTGCACTTTCTGCAGGGATGGGTCTTAATGCATTCTTTACTTTTTCCATTGTTATCGGTATGGGTCATGATTGGTCTTATGCACTAACGGCTGTATTTTTAGAAGGTATTATTTTTATTTTCTTATCTATTTTTAAGGTTCGTGAAGCTTTATTTAAAGCGATTCCTTTGCAACTTAAAAATGCAGTATCAGTAGGTATAGGACTTTTTATTGCAATGATTGGTGCCACAAATTCTGGAATAGTTGTAGCCAACGAATCAACATTTCTTGCTTTGGGAAATTTAGTAAGTAAGGAAGTATTAGTTACATTTTTCTCACTATTAATTATGGGTATTTTATCAGCAAAAAAAGTTAAAGGTGCACTTTTATATGGAATTATTGGTGGTACAATTTTAGGACTTATTTTGGGAGTTACTCAATTACCGTCACAAGGGATTTTATCTTTGCCACCAAGTTTAAAACCAGTAGCTTTTAAACTTCATTGGGATAATATTTTTACCTTAGATATGTTTTCAGTAATGTTTACATTCTTATTTGTTGATATTTTCGATACCTTAGGAACCATTACAGGTGTAGCAACAAAGGCTAATATGCTCGATGAAAAGGGTAATCTTCCAGGTATAGGAAAAGCATTATTATCAGATGCAATCGGAACAGTTGTAGGTGCACTTTTAGGTACAAGTACAATTACAACTTTTGTTGAAAGTGCAAGTGGGGTAACTGATGGAGGTAGAACTGGACTTACTTCTTTATCTGTAGCATTTTTCTTCTTCTTATCCCTATTCTTATTCCCATTATTTTCAATAGTACCTTCTCAAGCAACAGCAGCAGCTCTTATTATTGTTGGTCTATTTATGATGAGTCCTATCAAAAATATTGACCTTGATGATTATACTGAATCATTGCCAGCATTTTTGACAATAATAATGATGCCTTTTGCATATTCAATAGCTGAAGGTATTTCTATAGGAATGATTTCTTATGTATTTTTAAAAGTAACAACTGGTAAATACAAAGATGTTTCACCTGTTATGTATATTTTAGCTATAGTATTTATTGTTAGGTATATAAGAATGTTCTAAAAAGAACTCATATTTAAATATATTGTTTTTTAGAATATTAAATTAGTTTATCAAAAAAAGGTCGGATTTTTGCCGACCTTTTTAAATTTACAAAGTATCTTATATTTTATATTGGAAAAATATAGGAGTCCATATAAATTCATTTATAAATTATTTTATTTTTTCAATTATTCTCGATTTTGTATCAAAGCCAACACTTGTTCCTGTAAAAGAATTTTCCTCCCTGGCAAGGTCTGACATTGTATCAACAATTTCTTTAAATTCAGGAAGTTCTTGGGTTTTTCTATCAAGTTCATCTATGCCTTTTTGTTTGAATTCTAAAAGTTTTTCTGTAAAAAATCTCATATTATTATCAATAAGATTACTGCCATTTTTTAGTTCGGTAGTTCCTGAATTCAACTCAACAATTCCATCATTTAATTTTTTTATTCCATCTCTCATTGGAACAATACCTTCAGTTTTTAATCTTGGAAAATCATTAAACATTTTTGATTTATCCTTAAATTCTAAAAGACCATTTGATAGTTCATTTGCTCCTGAATTAAGTTTTGAAGAATTTGAGTCGAGTTCAGCTATGGCATCGGTAAATTTACTTACACCATCTTCACTTTGTTCCGTACCTTGTCTAAGTTTAGTTGATCCTTCTTTTAATTTAGTAGTTGCATCATCTAGTTTTATAAGAGAATCTGACAATTTTGTGATTTGTGAAGTATCTAATTTTGAAGAGGCCTCATCCATTGCTTTTTCAAGTTCAGAGTTAATTTTATCTGCACCAATATATAGTTCTTCTGTTCCAGTTTGCAATGCTTGAAGACCTTCAGGCAGTTGTGACAAACCTGCATTTATTTTACTTGAATTTTCTGCTAATTGTCCTATTCCTCTTGGTAAGTCTTTTAGACCTTGCAAATGTGCTGACATTCCACTTAATTGTTTAAGCCCTTGAAGGTTGTTTCCAATTGTTTGGGTTTTTGTTCCTATATTTTGTGCATTTTGTCCAATATTTTGTGCAGCTCCTACTAACTTTGCAACAGCTTGTTGAGCCGCAGGATCTTGGCTTCTACTTAAAATGGCTATAGCATTTTGTATTTCTTGAACTGATCCTCCAATTTGTCCTGCACTATTGCCTATACTTTGAAGATCACTTTCAACGTTAATAGTTCCAAGTCCTGATAAGTCAGGAATAGTCATTTCTTGAACTTTAGAATTTAGCATTTGTAAACCGGCATCAAACTGTTTTTCTCCTTCTGCAAGTTGAGCTACACTTGCAGATGCTTTTGATGCACCTTCATTTAGTTTATTGGCTCCTGCAGAAATTTTTCCTATTCCATCTTTTAGCTCAAGAAGTTTAGTCATTGCTTGATTTTTAAGTTCATCAACTTTACTTAATTTACTTGACCCTTCTCTAAGTTTAGTTGTAGCATCTTTTAATTTTCCAATGCCATCATCTAATTCAACTGATCCATCCTTTAATTTTTTTGCACCGTCTTTCATTTCTCCTGTTTTCTCATTCATCTTTCCAACAGCAGATGTGTAGTCATTTATACCATTAGTAAGTTTATTTCCACCTTCATACATTTCTTCGGCATATTTGGGAACAGGTTTTACTTTTTCAATTACTTCATCAAATTTATCTTCAAATTCTCCGGATTTTTCATAGAGTTCATCAGATCCGTCATGAAGTTTTTTTACTCCTCCTCCCATTTCTGAAAGACCGTCATTTAATTTATGTTGTGCATCTGATAATTTTTCAGATGCATCAACTAATTTTTGGGAATTATCTTCAAGCTCTCTTACGCCGTTACGCAATTTATCAATAGATTTAATATTAACTTCATTTTGGAATAACTCATTTGATATAAGAGCGTATATTTCAGCAGGTTCGTAATCTTTTATATCCATTTCAATTTCGAGTTCATTCCTAAATTCTTCCATTTGTCTGTCATCAAGTATTGTTTCAAAATTTTCTTTTAGACCTGGTGTTAAAACGGAAGTTATAACCTGATTTTTTCCATCTTTTATAATTTTTGCATCATCAGATTCTATATTTGAAGCAATTTCTTGTCCTAAAGTCATGGCTACTACAACTGTATATGGAGCATAAATTTTTGTTTTTTTTCCATTGATTTTTTTGATGACGTACTTATAATTTTCTGCGGATAAAACTATTTTTAAATGTCCTGATTTTCCTTTTAATTGACTATTTTTTATCTTTTCGCCATCAAGATAATATTTAACATTAACATCAACTGGGATTTCTTTTTCACTCTTTCCTTGGTAGTAGATATCTTTGACATTTTCATCCCAGTTAATATAACCGTTATTATCTTTTATTTGTTCATCCGTTTTTAAATTTTTAACTTTTTTTAAGTTGGTTTTGTCTTTTCCTTTTATATTTTCTTCAGAATTTAACCATACTGATACAGTTTTATCTTTTATATTTTCATCTTCTTTTAAAACATAAACCGTTTCACTTTTATTTATTACACTTGACTGTGCAAAAACAGTATTTGTTAAAATCATTGAAGATAAAGCGATTGAGATTATTTTTTTATTAGATTTTTATTCATTTTTCTTCTCCTTTACTTTTAAACTTTTAGTAGTATTTTTTATAAGTGGAAAACTTATAGATATTATGGCCGGCAATAAGACTAAAATTACCAGCATGCTTATTATTGCGCCTCTGGCTAAAAATATGCATATTGTTGATACAATCTCCATTTTTGAATACATTCCAACTCCAATAGTTGCAGCCATAAATGAAAGAGCTGAGGCAACAATTGATTTTGAAGTTTCTTTTACAGAAATCTTAAGAGATTTGTCTACATCTTTTAATTGTTTGTATTCAACTAAAAATCTGTCGGTCATTAATATTGAGTAATCTATAGTTGAGCCTAGCTGTATTACACCTATAATTATTGATGTAATAAATGGAATGGTGTGATTTAAGTAAAAGGGTATACCCATATTAATTTGAATTGCCAGTTCAATAGCACCAATTAATACAATAGGTATGCCTATAGACTTAAAAACAATAGCAATGATTAGAAAAACGACTCCTATAGAAATAGCATTTACAATTTTAAAATCTCTTTCAGAAATTACTGTTAAGTCATCTGTTAACACAGCTTCTCCTGTCAGAAGTCCTTTTTTGTCATATTTATTTATTACATTTCTCATATTTTTTATTTGATTTTTAACTTCAGGTGATGCAGTTTGATATTTTGAGTTTGCCATTATCATTTGGTAGCCACCTTTTGAAAAATTTTCTTGTAGTTTGTTTGGCAAAAAATCTATAGGAAGACTCACACCTGTGACTGAACTTACACTCAAAACTGAATTTATACCGTCAATTTCTTTCAAGTCGCTTATTAAATTATCAAGTGAAGATTTTGAAAGGTCATCTTTTACCAAAATAAAATGCGTGCTTGCCATATCATAGTCTTTTTTCATTTTATTAAGGGCAACAATTGAATCAAGATCTTGGGGAAGTGATCTATCAAGGTTGTAATATAATTTAGTATGGCTTGAACCGTAAATTGCAGGAATAAATAAGACAATAAAAATAGCAAATAGTGCTTTTTTATGATTTATTGTAAATTCAGATAATTTATTAAATTCGGGAAGCAATACTTTGTGATTATATTTATTAATAAATTTTTCAACTACAAGAAGCATAGCTGGAAGCACAATAATAGTCGAAAGAAGTCCTATTAATACTCCCTTGCTCATCACAAGACCTATATCTTTACCAAGACCCAGTCGCATAGATATCAAAACTATAAAACCTGCAAAGGTTGTAAGAGAAGATGCAAATAGAGATGAAATTGTTTTTTGAATTGCTATATCCATAGCATCATTTTTATTTTTACAGTATTTTTTCTCTTCAACATATCTGTGATATAAGAAAATTGAGTAATCCATTGTAACCGCTAGTTGCAAAACAGCAGCTATTGCCTTTGTTAAATAGGATATTTCTCCTAAAAATATATTTGTCCCAAAATTATAAATAACAGCATAAGCTATTGTTAGTATGAAAACAAAAGGAACTATTGTTGATTCGTTAGTTAAAGATAAAATAATTAGACCAAGGGCAACAGCAAGACCAACATATAGTGGAGTTTCCTTGTCGATTAAATCCTTAGTATCTTTAACAAGAGCAGAAATTCCACTTAAATATTTTTGCTTTGATTCTATTTTTTTTATCTTATCAATGGCATTCATCGTCTTAATAGAAGATGAAGAATCACTGAACTTAACTATCATTAAAGTTGAATCTTTTGAATAAAAAATATCTTTAATATCATCAGGCAAAAATTCTTGTGGTATCATATCTCCAAGAGTAGATGATTTTGATATTACATCTTCAACACCATCAACTTCTAAAATTTTTTCTCTTAAAACTTCAGCATCATGATCAGTTCCCTCTAAGATAAGCATTCCCGTTGCTGCATTTTTAAAATCTTTATCAAGAATTTCTTGCCCCTTGGTTGAGTTCAGGTCTTTAGGTAAATATGATAAGATATCATAATTTACTCCCGTAAGTTTGTAGGCAATTAGGGAAGGGATAATTAAAGCTGTCATTATGAGCAAGACAAATTTTGGCCTATGTGATATGAATTTTGTAAATTTTTTCATATTATCACTACATTAAAAGACTTTGTCTACGATTTTAAAAAGGACAGGTTTCATTTCATCAATACTTAGAACAGAACCTTCCATAAGAGATGATTCACAAGTTGAAAGTACAATTTGAATTGTAAGTGATAAAATAAAGAGTCTTTCTGATTCCGATAATTTCACAGAAAATAAGTTAGAGTATTTATTTAATACAAAATTTAATGTCGTTTCCGTTTCTTCAAATCTCTCATCATTTTCAACTTTGGCATAAAGAGCCCAGTCCAAATTTTTAGAAATAAGATTTAGTTCTAAAGGATTTTGTACCAAATAATCAATTATATAATTAATAAATGAAATATATTTTTCTTTAGTATTATTACCTAGGCATTGATCTTCAGCTTTGTAAAATAAATCAGTCATTATATCCAGCACTATTTTTTGTTCAAGATCTTTTTTATCTTTAAAATATAAATAAAAAGTTCCAAGACCAAAAGTACTTTTTTTCATAATATCCCTAATAGAAGTTTCTTCTATTCCTTTTTCTTTAAATGAAAAAAGAGCAGCTTCAGTTATTTTTTTCTCCTTTTCTTTTTTTCTTTCTTCTGACTTTAACATAAAACCTCCATTTTCTTTTATTGAACGTTGTTCATTTAATATAAGAAAAATTATACACTTTTTTTGAACAAAGTTCAACTATATAAATAAAAAATTTTTTTATTTAATTTTATTTTAGTTGGGTATAATAACAAGAGTAAAATTACTTTAAATTTTTTAATTTTAATAAATGAAAAAAGGTGTTGATTATGAAAAAAAGTTTTAATTATTTTAAGGCGAATCCAGCAGGCAATATTACAGGTTTTGTTGTATGGCCTGTTTATCCAGGATATAGAAAGGCTTATGCTGATTGTATAAGAAGTCAAATTGATAGTGATGTTGAACAAGTGGGATTTATTTCTCCAGCCTATGAAGGAGCTCCACTTCGTTTAGATATGATGGGTGGAGAATTTTGTGCCAATGCAAGTCGTGCCTACGGACTTTACAGTGCAAGTTTTTATGATGTAGAAGGACCTGTAGATATTGAAGTTTATGTTTCCGGTAAAAAGGGAACAACAGATGTAATTGCTGATGTTACAAATTCTACGGCCTATGTTGCTATGGATAATCCGATAAATATTTCAGATATAGAAATTGATGGAAAAACATACAAGATTTTTGAATTTTCTGGAATAAGCCATTTAGTTATTGAAGAAAAAGAAGATAAGGAATTTGTAGAAAAAGCTCTCAAAGCTTTAAAAGAAAAAATTCAAACTGATGCTTACGGAGTTATTTTTTTCAATAAAGAAGAAAAATCCTATGTTCCTTATGTTAATGTAATTAAATCACAAACTCTTGTGCGTGAATCTTCATGTGGTTCAGGAGTGATTGCACTTGCTAATTATTTGAATGAAGAAATTCCTGGTGAAGATTATCAGTTAACTTTGAAGGGACCAGCCGGTGATTTGACTGTTACTGTAGATACTTTTGATGGAGAAAAGAAATATCTAGTTGGTGGTCATGTGGAAATGGAAAAACCAAGAAAAATCACCATTGATATACCAGCAGATGTAGTCAAAGCTGTAACTGAAGAGCACAACAAACAAGTGGAAGAAGAAAAATTAAGAGAAGCTAAAGAAAAAGTGGCTCAAGAAGAAAAAGATAGGGAAGAAGAATAAGTTTAAAGTATTTAAAATAAAAGATTAACTGATTACACAAAAAAGCCTAGGGTTATCTAGGTTTTTTTATTTTCAAAGTAAAGTTTTCTTTTTTAAATATATTTAATTAACTACTATGGTTAAAATATATTGAATGCTTTTATTTTAGGGTACAAAATATATATAATTAATATTATATTTGAGGAGTTGAGAATTTATGAAAGAAAGCAAAAAATTTTTAATTACTTTAGTATTAACAATGATTTTTTTATTGGCATGCTCAAAAAACTCGGACAAGACAGAAAACACTTGTAAAATACCGGAAGATAAAAATAAAGTTATTTCTTCATTTGTATATGATGAAGATTTAAAATCTTACACTTTAAAGACGGAGAGCCTATGGCAGGTGGATTCTCCTGATAAAAAAGAAAAAACTAAGTCAATGGGACTTTTTGAAACTATAAAGGACGAAAAAATTTCCCATATCAAATGGGAAAATGATGAAGGAGATAATAAAAGTCAAAATGAAGAGTTTATTATAGGAAATGTAATATTTAATAGGGATAATAAGGGCAAATGGACTAAACTTTCTACTGACAAAAAATTATCTGATGGCAAAGAAAATAAAACTTATTTTACAGGAAAGACTTTAATAAGCTCAAAAATTATATTAAATAAACTGGGCAAATACATTAAGCTAACAGAAGACAAGAGTTTTTATATAGCTGAACTTGATTCTAATTCTTCAAATATTAAAGAAATAAGAAAAATTATTTTTCCTAATGATGAAGATAAGTCTTTTTTTGGTGAACTAACATCCTTAAAAGGTAAATTTGTATTTAGAAAAGATAATTTTTATCCTAATTCATTTGAATTGCAAGGGGAATTTTTAAATAAGGATAATAATGAACATACAATAATTAGACAAAGGGGAGCTTATGATAAGGTAAATAAGCTTGAAAAGATAGAAATCCCTATAGAAATTACAAATTTATTTTAAAATTCAAATAAGCAATTCATAAAAGGAGCTTGAGAAAAAACTTGAGCTTCTTTTTTTATTAGTAAAAAATTGATACAATTAAAACGAGGGGATTTAATGATTAACATTGATGGAATTGTAGAAAAAATAATTTTTAGAAATGATGAGAATGGTTATACTGTTGCTAAATTTTTGTCTGAGGATGAATCTATAGTTGTGGTAGGATCATGTTTTGAAATTTTTGAGGACAGATCTTATAAATTAAAGGGTGATTTTACATATCATAAAAAATTTGGTCAGCAGTTTGCTTTTACTTCTATTGAGGAAATCTTGCCAAACTCTAAAGAGGCACTTATTAAATATCTTTCTAACGGAATGATTCCTTTTGTAGGGGAAAAGGTGGCAAGAAAAATTGTTGAGGAGTTTGGTGAAAATACCCTAGAAATTTTAGAAAAAAATCCCCAAAGACTTTTGAGTATTGAAGGAATCGGAAGAAAAAAATATAAAAAAATATATGAAGCTCTGGAAAAAAACCTAAATGCAAGAAAGATTTTGCTTTATTTTTCTTCCTACAATATTTCTCCTAACTTAGCTCTTAAAATCTATAAGGAGTATGGTGATAAATCCATTGATGTCATAAAAGAAAATCCCTATGTTTTAATTGAGGATATAGGTGGCATAGGTTTTAAAAAGGCTGATCAAATAGCCTTATCTTTTGGCATAAAAAAAGATTCAGAAGAAAGAATTATCCAAGGTTTAAAATATGTTCTATCAAGGGCAAATTTAAATGGTCATACTTATCTTCCTCTTGATATTTTAGTAAAAAATGCCAATAAACTTTTGGAAATTTCTATTGATGACTTAGAAAATTCTCTAAGGGGACTTTCTTTTTCAAAAGATTTTTATGTTGATAAGGTTGGGGGTGACTACCTATGTTATTATGCTCCATATTTAAGGGCTGAAAATTATATTGCAGGAAAATTAAACGAAATTAATATTACTTTTCACGAAGATTTAGATGTAAATAAAAAAATTGAAGAAATTGAGGAAACAAGAAATATTAAACTTGCCAATGGGCAAAGACAGGCGATAAAAAAATCTCTTGATCATGGAGTTTTTCTTATAACTGGCGGACCTGGTACGGGAAAAACTACTGCCTTAAAAGCTCTTATAGATGTTTATGAATTTATGGGCAAAAAAATAAAACTTGCTGCGCCAACGGGAAGGGCTGCAAAAAGGATGAAGGAATCTACTGGGCATGATGCCTTAACCCTTCATAAACTTTTGGAGATTAATTTTACTGATTCTAAAGATATTTATTATGATCCTATAGATTTAGAATGTGATGTTTTAATAGTTGATGAGATGAGTATGGTTGATATTATGCTTATGGAAACTCTTTTAAGAAGTTTGGAAAAGGGAGTCAGACTTATTTTAGTGGGGGACCCTGACCAGCTTCCATCTGTTGGGGCAGGAAATGTGTTAAGGGATATTATTGATTCAAAATTATTTAGTCAGGTAAATTTAGTTGAAATTTTTCGTCAAAAGGAAGAGTCAATGATAATAAAAAACGCCCATCTTATTAATAAGGGAGAGCGTCCAATTTTAAATAATAATGATTTTTTTCTTATAAGTGAGCAAGGAGAAAATAAGGGTCTTGAAATTATTAAAGATTTGCTTTCAAAAAGATTAGGAGAATATTACGGGATTGATTCTTCTGATATTCAGGTTTTAAGCCCTATGAAAAAGGGACTTCTTGGAACTTTTAATTTGAACAAGGTTTTACAGGAACTTTTAAATAAGTCCCAAGAAAAAATAGAGGTTTTTGGAAAAACTTTCAAGCTATATGACAGGGTTATTCAAATGAAAAATAATTATGATTTGGAAGCTATTATAGAAAATGATTTTTACAAGGAAACTACTAAAGGAGTTTTTAACGGAGATTTGGGCTATATTTCATCAATAGATGTTGAGGAAAAAATTCTTGAAGTTACTTTTGATGATGCAAAAAAAGTTAAATATTTGCCAGAAGATTTAGACCAGCTTGAGCTGTCTTATGCTATGACAATTCATAAATCCCAAGGAAGCGAATTTCCTGTAGTGGTTATTCCTCTTTTTTGGGCTCCTCCCATGCTTTTGACAAGAAATTTAATCTATACTGCTATTACTAGAGCCTCAAAACTTGTGGTTTTAGTAGGAAAATATGAATATCTTATGAAAATGATTGAAAATAACAAAACTAGAATAAGATATTCAAACTTAAAAAATAAATTAATTGAAGCTAATGAAAAAGTTATTTAAAAGATGTCCAATTTGTGGAGAAAAATTAGAAAAATTTAATCTGTGCAAAAATTGTCTAGATAATTTAGAATTTGACCCCTACCATTCCTATAAGATTGATGGTTTAAGAGATGTACTTGTGAGCTTTCAATATAGCGGGATAGGTAAGGAGTTAATAAAAAAATTTAAGTTTAATGGTGAGCTTTTTTTAGACCAAATTATTGGAGATTTGATGATTGAAAAACTTTTAAAGACTTCTTATTTGTCAGAATTTTCAAATATTACTTATGTTCCTATGACAAAAAAGAAAAAAAGCATAAGAGGTTTTAACCAATCAAAAATTCTAGCCCAATATATTGCAAAAAATTTAGATTTAAATTTGATAGAGTCCTTTGAAAAAATCAGGTCTACAAAAGAACAAGTTGGGCTTGATAAAAATGACAGACAAAAAAATATTAAAGATGCTTTTGTAATAAAAAATTATTCATCAGATATAATTATTGTAGATGATGTAATTACAACAGGTTCAACTATAAGAGAACTTGTAAAATTAACATCAAAAGAAGGCATAAAAACCCTAGCTTTAATTGCAGCTACTCAATGAAATTAATTACTTATAAATAATTGTATCTTTTCTATTTTCTTCGTGATTTCCTTTTTTTATAGAATATAAAACTATATTTATTTCAGCACCTATTAAAATTAGGGTGCTTAACAAAAATAGCCAAATTAAAAATACAATGATACCACCTAGAGAGCCGTAAGTTATTGAATATTTACCAAAGTTATTCACATAAAAGGCAAAGATAACTGTTGCAATTATAACTGCAAATGTTGAAAATAATGAACCTGGGATAACTGTTTTATATTTTATCTTATCATTTTTTGGTGGGCAGGGAGCAAATCTATATACGGCTGAAAATGTAAGAAATAAATAAATTAAAGGTATAAGACTATTTGCTATTATCCATAAAAAATATATTATTTTAGAATCAATATGAAAGATTGATATAAATTTATAGAAGATTATTTTTCCAAAAACTTGTGATACTATCAACAAAAGAATCATAAAAATAAAGAGAAGGGTAAAAATTATTGCTAAGACTCTATTAAAAAAAAAGTTTCTGTTGTCTTCAAAACCATAAGAATTATTTATAAATTTAATCAGCTTATTTATGGCTGAAGATGCAGAAAATAAACCTGCCAATACTGAAATAGAAAGTAGTTCAGTAGATGAAGTTATATTGAGTTCAATAAAAAAATTTTTAACAATTTCTTTGACACTATTTGGGAAATATTGCATCAAGTTTAAAATATTATCTATATTTATAATATCAAGAAAATTTACTATATTAATTAAAGCTATAAGAAAGGGAAATATAGATAGTATTAAGAAAAATGCAAGACCTGCACCGTAAGAGGTAATATCATTTTCTTTTAGTCTGTATAATAGCTTATCAAAAAAATTAAGAGTTTTGTTATTTTTGTATTTTTTAAGAAATTTATCCATTCAATCACCCACTTATACTAAGGCTATAATTTATAGCATGAATATTATTAAAAATGCTCAGTTATTTTTTTTACAAATTTTAAGACAATTAGGTCTTATCTACATATAAAAAGTTTTAAAATTAGAAAAAAATCCGATGTTAAATTTCATCGGATTTAATTTCATCAATAATATACTTAACTTTTAAAGGTGCCTCTATTTTATAATCACCAGCTTTAAAGGAATTTACACCTAAATTCTTACACTCTGTTTTAAAAGCATCAACTGATTGTATCAAGCCTATATTTTTTAAAGCACGTCCGACCTCATCTGCATTAATACCTTGTGCCAAAGAAAATTCAAATTCTTTTATCTGTCTACCACAGATTAGAGCTAAAATTTCTTTAACTTTCATACCGTTTTTAATATCGTAAGTTCCTGGGACTATAGCTTTATCAAGACCCATTCTTTCCATAAGCAGTTTATAGGCATTAATATCTTTAATTAAATTATTTTCCAAAAGAATTTTGCCAAGACTTTCCACATCAGAACCTTCAGGTACTGTAATTTGTAGAGAGTTTTTTTCTTCTTGGACTTCTTCTACAACAGGAACTTGGTAACTTTCTTCATTTTTTCCCAAAAGTTTTTCAATTTCCATAGTAGTCTTTTTTATTTCTGCACTAATAGTGAAATGAGCTTTGCCTTTAGTGTTAGCATTTAAATATATATGGTCAATTCTCCATTTTATGATAAAAGCAAGAGCTAATATAATAAATATTATGAAAACAACTTGTAGTATTTTCATAAAAGTCATAGAAATTTTATTGAAATTTTTCACATTTAACCTCTTTTCTATTTATGCATTTGTTATAATGTATTATAACAGATTTAAAGGGTTTGGTGAAGATGAGAAAAGTTATTATAGGTCCTAATGATAGCGACCAAAGGTTAGATAGATTTTTAAAAAAATATTTTGAAAAGGCACCTCTTTCTTTTATTTATAAAAATTTGAGAAAAAAGAATATAAAAGTTGATGGTAAAAAAGCCAGTCCTGAGGACTTAATAAAGGAAGGTCAAGAAA
The DNA here is from genome assembly GCF_000179335.1 of Peptoniphilus sp. oral taxon 836 str. F0141. Taxonomy (NCBI): domain Bacteria; kingdom Bacillati; phylum Bacillota; class Tissierellia; order Tissierellales; family Peptoniphilaceae; genus Peptoniphilus; species Peptoniphilus sp. oral taxon 836. The sequence goes on along the minus strand of NZ_AEAA01000021.1, from coordinate 1,734 downwards.
TTTCTTTATTTATTTCTGATGAAACTATTGAAAAATATAAAAAAGATAAGTTAGCCAGAAATTCTCAAAAATTTCCACAAATTTTATATGAAGACGATAATATTTGTCTGATGAAAAAACCCTTAAATATGCTTACCCATAATGATAAAAATTTTTATCAGGACAACATGGTTGATAGATTCATTGACTATTTAATTTTTAAAGAAGAGTACTCACCTAGGGAAGAGAATACTTTCAGACCCAGCATATGTAACAGACTCGATAGGAATACATCAGGAATTTTACTTGGTGCAAAAAATGCTGAAACTTTGAGAGAAATTAACAAGGCCATTAAAGAAAGATTAGTAGATAAATTTTATCTGACAATTGTTAAAGGTAAAGTTCAAAAGCCTTTTGAAATTAATATCAAATTGGAAAAAACTGATAAAAATATTATGAGAAAATCATGCGTTGGCAAGGATTCTCTGACAAAATTTTTCCCTTTAATTTCAAATGGAGAATACTCCCTTATAAAAGTAAAATTAATAACCGGAAGAACTCACCAAATAAGAGCATCACTAAAAGAAAAGGGACTGTATATTTTAGGTGATAGAAAATATGGCAAAGGTAAGGATAAAGAATTTAATTCTCAAGCCCTTCATAATTATCTTATAAAATTTAACTTGGATGGAGAGCTTTCATATCTAAATAATAGGGAATTTAAAATGATGCCTCCCAAAAAACTTAGCCAATTGATTGAAGAAATATTTAATGTAAGAGTGGATGAGATTTTATGACTGTAAAAAAAGTGCTTTTAAAATCCTTGGATAGCAAAATCAATTTAGATGATTTTTATGATGAAGGATTGTTTTATATTTTACCAACTGAAGACAGCTTAATAGAGAAGAGAGTAAATTATATTCATGATAAGGGATTTTTAAAAAACATTAAATTTATGACCTTTGATGCTTTATTTTTTCAAACTGCTCCTCCAACAAATCCTAATCCTTTATATAGTTTTTATGTCTTAAAGAAAATTTTAAGGAAATATTTTCCTAAAGAAGAATATTTTCATGATTTTTCTAAGAATATTTATGATTTTTTTAATGATATATTTGTTGAGGGAATAGATTTTTCAAGCCTTTTAACTTTTAAAGATACTTTTATAAAATCGCTTTATGAGGTAATAGAAGAATATGAATCATTTTTTGCTAAGAAAAATATGACCCTATATAAGGCTTACAGAAAATCTATTTGCCAATTAAAAATAAAAACTTTAATAGTTGATGGTTTTGTAGACTTTAGATATTGGCATCTAAAATTAATTGAAGATATAAGCGAAAATTCTGATGTTTACATTCATCTGCCCTTTAACCTTAAAGAATTTAATTTAATAGAAAAAAATCTTGAAATTTTTAAAAAGATGGGCTTTGAAATTGAATGTGATGATGCAAAAGAGCTTGATTCTTATTTAAAGGGGAAAAATATAGAGATTATCAAAGGGCAAAACTTTTATAATAATATGGTTTTTTCTTATATAAAAAAATCTATAAATGAAAGCTCCATAAAAAATCTTTCAATAATTTTAAATGATAAATCTATGGGAGAACTTTTATATGCTTGCCAAGATTTAGAAGAACTTTCTTTTGATTTGGATAGGAAAATTTTTGATTTTATTGGCGACCAAATTAAAATATATTTCAACTTTTTGGACAAAAAAAATAGGGATAATATAATACTAAGGACACAACTTCA
>NZ_AEAA01000022.1:0-1748 GCF_000179335.1 Peptoniphilus sp. oral taxon 836 str. F0141 | reverse complement strand
CTTTACACACTACTGTAATTGACAATAATGGTGAAACCTTTGAAGTTCAAATAAGAACATATCAAATGCATCAAACTGCTGAATATGGTATAGCTGCCCATTGGAAATACAAAACTGGGCAAACAAAAACTACAAGTTTTGATGAAAATTTAACTTGGTTAAGACAATTGATGGAATGGCAAAAGGACTTAAATGATCCCAACGATTTTATGGATACCTTGAAAGTAGATTTCTTTGCTGATGAAGTTTTTGTATTCTCTCCAAAGGGAGATGTTATTAATCTTCCTGAAGGTTCAACACCAATTGATTTTGCTTATAGAATTCACACACAAGTTGGTAATACTTGCGTTGGCGCTAAGGTTAATGGTAGAATTGTTCCTTTGAGTTATAAGTTATCCTCAGGTAATATCGTTGATATAATTACAAACTCAAATTCTGGTCCGTCACTAGATTGGCTAAATATTGTTAAATCAAATCAAGCTAAAAAGAAGATATCACAATATTTTAAAATTAAAGATAGAGATAAAAATATTGAAAAGGGTAAAGAGATATTAGAAAAAGAAGCAAAAAGACTTAATTATAATGTCAATGAATTTTTGAAAGATGAATGGATAGATGAAGTTAGGGCTAAGTTGAATGTTTCAACAATTGATGATTTATATGCAGCTTTAGGTTTTGGAACTGTAAAATTAAGTCAAGTCACTGCAAAGCTTATTGATATATATAACAGATTCAATAAAAAACCTATAAAAAATATTGTAAAGTCTAAAAGAAAGGTACAAAAAAGTGGCATTGATGTTAAGGGAGTAGACGGAGTTAAGGTAAGAATTGCTAAATGTTGTACTCCAGTTCCCGGAGATGACATTATTGGATATATAACAATAGGTAGAGGAATTTCAGTTCACAGAGCTGATTGTCCAAATGTTAATAATAATGTTGAGGAATCTAGAATTGTTCAAGTTTCATGGCAAAAAGATGAAGCGAACAGTTACGAAGCCGCTATTGAAGTTAGAGCACTTGATAAACCTAATGTTATCGGTGATGTCGCAAATAGAATTAATGAAGCTAAGCTTAATATGACAAGTTTAAATGCTCGCTCAACAAGAGATGGAGATGCAATTGTTGACGTAATACTTGAAATTACAAATATTGATGAACTTGAAGGAATTATTGATAAGTTAAAAAGAGTCAAGAATGTTTTTGACGTTTATAGAATGAAAGCGTGATTAAATGAGAGCAGTTGTTCAAAGAGTTAAAGAAGCTAATGTTAGTGTAGATGGTGAATTGATAGGTTCTATAAATAAGGGACTTTTAGTTTTACTAGGTGTAAAAGTTGGAGATAAGGATGAAGATTTTTCATATATACAAAGAAAAGTTTATAATTTGAGAATATTCGATGATGAAAATGGGGTTATGAATAAATCTTTACTTGATTTAGGCTATGATTTATTGATTGTAAGCCAATTCACACTTTATGGAGATGCTAGAAAGGGTAATAGACCTTCATATGTTCAAGCAGCTAAATCTGAAGAAGCAACTTATTATTACGAAAAATTTATTGAGGAATCAAAGAAAAACAATATTAAGGTTGAGCATGGTAAGTTTGGTGCAGATATGGATGTTTCATTAATAAATGACGGTCCTGTTACAATTTTACTTGATTCAGAAAAGGAGTTTTAATATGGATAAGAAAATTATCAGACTAACTGTTGGACCCTTACAAGAAAATTGTTATATTGTTTATAATA
>NZ_AEAA01000023.1:0-1202 GCF_000179335.1 Peptoniphilus sp. oral taxon 836 str. F0141 | reverse complement strand
TTAGGCATTTTTTATCCGTAGTTAACAAAGTTTCATCTAAATCCATAGAAACTAATTTGAACATCTTTTTTCTCCTTTATTTAATTAAACATTAAACTTAAATACGCAAACATCCCCATCTTGCATAATATAATCTTTACCTTCACTTCTTATAAGACCTTTTTCCCTTGCAGCAGCCATAGAACCTTGACTTACTAAGTCTTCATAAGAAATAATATCAGCCTTTATAAAGCCTCTTTCCATATCTGTATGAATTTTACCAGCTGCTCCTGGTGCTTTAGTTCCTTTTTTAATTGTCCAAGCACGAGATTCCATTTCTCCTGTAGTCAAAAATGAAATAAGTCCCAAAAGTTTATAAGATGACTTTATTAACTTATCAAGTCCTGATTCATCAAGACCTAAGTCTTTCAAAAATAACTGTTTTTCATCTTCAGATAGTTCAGAAATTTCTGATTCTATTTCACAAGATATAACAACAGTTTCATCATTTGATTTGTCAGCCATTTCTTTTACTTTTTTAACCATTTCATTATCTTGACCATTATTATGGGCATCTTCTTCTGAAACATTAGCAACATAAATTACAGGTTTTAATGTCAGAAGAGCAAAATTTTTAATAATTTTTTCTTCTTCATCGGTTAATTCTAAAGATCTCGCAGGCTTACCTTCTTCAAGAACTTTTTTAACTTTTAATAGAAGTTCAAGTTCAGGTTTTAAACTCTTATCAGCCTTAGCTTGTTTTTCCAGTCTTGCTAACCTTTTATCAATTTGTTCCAAGTCTGAAAAAACTAATTCCAAATTTATATTTTCAATATCACGAACAGGGTCTACTTTCCCATCAACATGGATGACATTTTCATTTTCAAAACATCTGACAACATGAACAATTGCATCAACTTCTCTTATATTTGACAAAAATTGGTTGCCAAGACCTTCTCCCTTGCTAGCACCCTTAACAAGTCCAGCTATATCATAAAATTCTATATTTGTATAAACTATTCTTCCTGATTTTGAAATATCTGATAAAACTTTTAATCTTTCATCAGGAACATTTACAACTCCAATATTAGGCTCAATAGTTGCAAAAGGATAATTTGCAGCCTCAGCCCCAGCCTGTGTTAAGGCATTAAATAAAGTTGACTTTCCTACATTGGGAAGTCCAACTATACCAAGTTTCATATAATCACTCCTTGACCAAAATA
>NZ_AEAA01000024.1:0-2825 GCF_000179335.1 Peptoniphilus sp. oral taxon 836 str. F0141 | reverse complement strand
ATAGTCAGCATTTTATCAATAAGGAATTTAATAATTATTTTTTAAGGGTTTCTAAGTACCAAAATGAATATGTTATTGTCCAAGTCAATACATCTTTTAATGATGAATTCAGAGATTTTTTAATTAAAGATTTGAGAGATTATTTAAACTACGAAAAAATAAATATAAAAAAATTTGCTGATATGAAATCTTATTTAAAAGAAAATCTTATTAATATTTTTTATGTATATGGTTCATCCCTATCTGATTATTCAACCTATGTCCAAGAGAGATTTGATGAAGACCAAGAAAATAGATTTTTAAATAAGGCATTTTCAAAAGAAGACAAAGAACTTTTTAATAAATTTTCTTTGAGCCTCTCAAACTCAACAAAAAATTTTCAGCTAAATAGAGATGAAATAATGTATTATGTATCTTTAATATATGATGAATATTTAAAAAAGAACGATTTGAATTATTCCTCCTACAAGGACCTAGATTTTAAAAAAATATATTATGAGCTCTCTTTAAGAGGTCAATTTTGCAATTTGAGTGAATTAAATAATTCTCTGATGCTCTTTAAAAACTATTATTTATATATAAAAAAATATAATAAAAATTTTGATGACTTGCCAATAAAATCTATAGATATGGCAATTGACAATACCTTTATATATCAAAATCTGCTACAAAACTCTATAGAAGGCTATTTTGTAGATGAAACTTTATTAGATATAATAAAAAATTCATATTTTGAAGAATCAAAATTCATTAATGAATTTGAAAATTTTATAGACTATATACAATATTACTATTTATACGAAAACAAAAACGGAGAATTATCCCCTGCAGTTGTAAAAAGTATTTCTAAAGAGCTAGGACTAGAGGCAACAAAAAATGTTAAAAATTTAAGAGAATATCACTTTCCTGAGCTTATGGTATTTTTAAAATTTGCTAAAATAAAAAATATAATAAGTCTTGAAAAGGAAAATTTATTTAAACATGGTCTTTATGAGCTTTCAAGTAATGCATACAAATATCTAAACTTAGATTATAATGAAAAATTAGCCCTTTGGTTTTCAACCTTAATTAATAAGGAATTTTACAGAGATATGTATTCAAAAAATAAGATTTATAAAATCAAAAAATTTATGATAGATTTATTCGTCAAAATAGATGAAAATAAGTTGGAAAAAATTATTCTTATAAAGGTGAATATGAACCAATAATAGGAATACTTATAGATCTTGGAATCTTCAAAGACTTTGATAAACTTGAATTTACAAATTTGGGCAAAAAATATTCAAATATTACAACAAACTAATTCCCATAAAAAATATAATAAATATTGATTTCAAGAAATAAAATAAGAGCAAGTAGAAAACCTTGCTCTTAATTATTATTCATTTAATTATTCTGCACTATATGGAATTAGTGCGATTTGACGAGCTCTTTTAATAGCTACAGTCATTTCTCTTTGATGTTTTGCATTAAGTCCTGTAATTCTTCTTGGAAGAATCTTTCCTCTTTCAGAAATATAATTTCTTAACATATCAACATCTTTATAGTCAATTTTTTTAGTTTTATCCTTTTCAAAAGGATCAACTTTTTTTCTCCTAGTAAATCTTCTTTGCACCTTTACTCCTCCTTAGAACGGTATGTCATCATTATCCATTGGGAAAAATCCCTCATCATCCGAATTGGAGTCACCATTTGAAAAATCATCATTATTATATGCTGAATTTACAGGTGGATTATTTGCATTATTGTTATTGTTGTAAGATTGATTAGGAACTTGATTATAGTTATTATTTCCGTAATCTTGATTGTAAGAATTGTTAGAGGAATAATTTCCTCCACCAGCTCTAGACGCAAAATCCATAGTATTTACAACAACATCTGTAGTATAAATTCTTCTGCCATCTTTTTCATAAGAGCCAGTTTGAATTCTACCTTCTACTGCAATTTGGTCACCTTGGTGGCAATAATTTGCTATAAGTTCTGCTGTTTGTCGCCATGCAGTACAAGAAATAAAATCTGCAGTTTGTCCGTGATTAGATTCAATCTCTTGTCTTTTTTCTTTGCCTAAACGTCTATTGACTGCAAGGGTAAATCTCACAACAGCAACACCACCTTGTGGTGTGTATCTCAATTCAGGATCTCTGGTAAGTCTGCCTAATAAACAAACATTATTCATAATTTCTCCTTATTTTTCTACCTTGATTACCATAATTCTCATAATAGGGTCACTAATTCTTGCAATTCTGTTAATTTCTTGAATTTCTTCAGGATCACAATCAAATTCTACAAAAGTGTAATAAGCTTCTTTGTAGTAATCAATTTCGTAAGCAAGTTTTTTCATTCCCCATTCGTCGATATTGTTGATTTTACCATGTTTTTCCATAATACCTTTAATTCTTGTAAAAGAAGCTTCTCTTTTTTCTTCTTCTACATCAGGATAAAACATAATCACTGCTTCGTATTTATTCATAATTCACCTCCCTGTGGACATAAGGCATAGCTTAACTATGCAAGGATTCTTTTGAATCTTTTAAATTATATACTTAAAAACTTTATCTGTCAAATCTTACCATCTCAAAAATTTAATAAAATAATCTCAAAATATAGCTAAAAATAATTTGGCCAAGCTTGTAAAACATATACAAGAAACTATTCCAAAAACTGTAGGCAAGATAAAAGAAATTACAGTCCATTTTATTGATCCAGTTTCCTTATGAATTGTTAAAAGTGTTGTCCCACATGGCCAATGCATTATGGAAAATAAAATAACATTAATGGCTGTAATTATAGTCCATCCATTATTTACAAGTAAATTTCTCATTACA
>NZ_AEAA01000025.1:0-582 GCF_000179335.1 Peptoniphilus sp. oral taxon 836 str. F0141 | reverse complement strand
TTTTTTTAATTAAACTTTAACAATTCCTTTAGATTTTAATAATATTTATTGGGTAAAATAATAACAGAGGTGATAAGATGATTAATCTTGAAAAAATTGACTATGTCATTAATACTACTGGAGCAGGTTATGAGTTAGTTAGAGAGGCTCTTTTAAATTCTGATGGAGATGTTGATAGGGCAATTGGATATATTGAAGCAAAAAAATTTAAGGTAAGTCAAAATAAAAAAGACGAAAGAATTGAAGCTGAAGCTGAAGTTATTGAGGAAAATGAATCTAAAAAAGATATTTTTGGAGGAGTAACAGACACCCTTGATGAAATTATCCAAGGAATTAAGGAAATTTGGAGAAAGGGTAACGCTTCAAGACTTATTGTAGAAAAGGATAATGAAACAGTCTTATCTTTGTCGTTAACAGCTTCTACTTTTGGAGCTATTATTGCACCTATCGCTTCAATTTTAGGTCTAACAGTTGCTTACATTACTGACTATGATTTTAAAATTATCATGGCAGACGGCAAGATAATTGATGTTCGTGAATATATCAAAAATAAGAGTAAATAATTTATAAGGGTGGATTTTC
>NZ_AEAA01000026.1:0-1192 GCF_000179335.1 Peptoniphilus sp. oral taxon 836 str. F0141 | reverse complement strand
AAATTTCACTTATTTATTAAATATTTAAAACTTTTATAAATGATGTTTTAAAGTATTTTTAAATAATATAATTTTGAATTTAATTTTTTTATTTATATAACTCATAAGTTCTAATTATTGAATTTATGAGTTTTTTTCTTTATAATAAAATTGAGAAGGTGAGATAAATGGCTGTTAAAATATTATTAGTAGAAGATGAAGAACCTATTAGAAAGTTCGTTAAAATAAATTTAGAAAGAGAAGGATATACAGTCTTTGAAGCTGGAAGTGGAGAAGAAGGTATTGACATAGCCAGGAGTAAGCAACCTCAAATAGTTGTACTGGATATAATGTTGCCGGGAGTTGATGGTTTTGCAGTTTGTAAAGTTTTAAGAAAAGAATTCCCAAACTTGGGAATAATAATGCTTACTGCTAAGGCTGAAGATTATGATAAAATAATGGGCCTTCAATATGGGACTGATGATTATTTAACTAAACCTTTTAACCCTACAGAGCTAACTTTAAGGATAAAATCTTTAGAGAGAAGGCTTGAACCAGAAGAAGAAAACGATGAAAATTACATTATACAAGAACCTTTTAAGCTAGATTACTATCAAAGAAAATTTTATAAGAATGATGAGGAAATTGAGCTTACCCCAACTGAATATCAAATTATGAAAATATTTATGGAAAATCCAAAAAAAGCTATGAATAGAGATGAAATTTTAAAAATAGTTTGGGGCAATGATTTTATTGGTGATTCAAAAATTGTTGATGTAAATATTAGAAGGTTGAGAGCGAAAATTGAAGAAAATCCCGCAAAACCTGAATATATTGAAACGGTATGGGGTCTAGGTTATAGATGGCAAGGTGAATAATTGAAAAATAGAATTGGTAAGAGACTTGTAAAAAGTTACTTATTATTGATTATTACAACAATTGTTATATTAGATATATTTTTGCTGATAGGTTTTAAAACATTCTATTACACAAGTGTAGAAAATGAATTAAAAAGTAGATTATCTTTTTCTCTTAACTTTTATAACAGGAATTATTCAGATAAAAATTTAGAGGATATAATTTTAGAAGATAATGATATTTTATGGACATATACGAATGCAGAAGTACAAGTTTTAACACCAAAAGGAAATATTATAATAGATTCAATAGGTGCAATCTCAAAAGAACCTATTAATTCTCAGGATTTTTTACT
>NZ_AEAA01000027.1:0-15538 GCF_000179335.1 Peptoniphilus sp. oral taxon 836 str. F0141 | reverse complement strand
GAAATTTTTTAAAATTATGAAAAATATATTAAATTATTAAAAAATGTGGTATTATATAAAATGTAAATCAGAGTAAAACACTATGAATTATTTTTTATAAATCATAATATTTTGAAAATATGGGAGGATTTATGGCTAAAGAATTATTAAGAATTGAAAATTTAAGTGCCGGTGTAGATGATAAAGAAATTTTAAAAGATATTAGTCTTACAATTAATAGTGGAGAAGTGCATGTAATTATGGGACCTAATGGTTCCGGCAAATCAACACTTGCAAATGTAATTATGGCTAATCCGGTTTATACAGTAAATAGTGGGAAAATTTATTTAGAGGGAGAGGACATTTCTGAACTTTCTACTGACAAGAGGGCAAATAAGGGGTTATTTATGTCCTTTCAAAGTCCTGAGGAAGTTCCAGGAATTTCTGTAGAAAACTTTATAAGGACAGCTAAGATGAATAAGGAAGATAAAAATATTCCTATTATTAAATTCCAAAAGGATTTAAAGGCTGAAATGAAGGAATTATCTATGAATGAATCTTATGCTGAAAGATATTTGAATGTTGGTTTTTCAGGTGGGGAAAGGAAAAAGAGCGAGATTTTGCAAATGCTTATGCTCAACCCAAAGCTTGCTATTCTTGATGAAACAGATTCTGGTCTTGATGTTGATGCTACAAGAATCGTAGCTTCTGGAATTGAAAAGTTTTTAAATAAAGATAATGCGGTTTTGATTATTACTCACCACCAAGAACTTGTGAGAAATATTGTTCCCGATTTTGTTCATATTTTAGTGAACGGTCGTTTTGTAAAAAAAGGTGATGCTTCTTTAGTTGGCAAAATTGAAAATGAAGGTTTTGGTTGGATTAAAAATGGAGCTGAAATAGATGACTAAGAAAGAAAGAACTTATGTTGAAGATATGGACAGGGGCATTTATGATATTAAAAATGCTTTTGAATATAGATATAAAACGAGTAAGGGTCTTAATGAAGAAATTGTAAGAGAGATTTCAGAAGAAAAAAATGAACCTGAGTGGATGCTTGATTACAGGTTAAAAGCTCTTGAAATTTTTAATAATTCTAAAAATCCTGTTTGGGGGCCTGATCTTAGTGATGTTAATATTGAAGATATCACAACTTATATAAGACCTAAGGCTGATCTTTCTACTTCTTGGGAGGATTTGCCTGAAGATATAAGAAATACTTTTGATAAATTAGGTATACCTGAAGCTGAAAAGAAACAATTTTTATCTGGAGTAGGTGCTCAATATGATAGTGAAGTTGTTTACCATTCAATCCAAAAGTATTTGAGGGATCAAGGAGTTATTTATACTGATTTTGAATCGGGTTTAAGAGAATATCCAGAGATTGTTAAAAAATATTTTGGTACTTGTATAAAACCTGAACTTCATAGGTATGCAGCTCTTCATTATGCAGTTTGGAGTGGGGGCTCTTTTGTTTATGTGCCTGAGGGAGTCAATGTCGATATTCCCCTTCAATCCTATTTTAGATTGAACGCACCAGGAGCTGGTCAATTTGAACACACTTTGATTATTTTGGAAAAAAATTCTTACTGCCATTTTATTGAAGGCTGCTCTGCCCCTAGATATAATGTTGTAAATCTTCATGCTGGTGCTGTTGAACTTTTTGTGGCTGAAAATTCTACTTTGAGATATTCAACAATTGAAAACTGGTCTAGAAATATGTATAACTTAAATACTAAGAGGGCAATAGTTGAAAAGAATGGTAAAATTCAATGGATTTCCGGTTCTTTTGGCTCAAAAGTTTCTATGTTGTATCCGACTTCTGTTTTGAAGGGAGAAGGGTCTACTAGCGAATTTACTGGTATTTCTTTTGCTGGTGCTGGTCAAAATCTTGATACAGGAGCTCAAGTTGTTCATTTAGCTCCCAATACAAATTCATTTATAGATACTAAATCAATTTCAAAAAATGGTGGAATTGCAGTTTATAGGGGATTGGTGGAATTTTCGGAAGATGCTAAAAATTCTAAAAATACTACTTCTTGTGAATCACTTATGCTTGATGAAGATTCACGTTCAGATACAATTCCTACAATACGTTTGAAAAATAGTGAAGTGGATGTTGGACACGAAGCTAAGATTGGAAAAATTTCTGATCAAGTTATATTTTATCTCATGACTAGGGGACTTTCAGAAGAAGATGCTAAACAGTTAGTAGTGAGGGGTTTTGCTGAACCTGTTGCTAAAGAACTTCCTATGGAATATGCTGTTGAAATGAATAATTTAATTAACTTGGAACTTGTGGGTTCAATTGGGTAGGTGAAAAGATGAAAATAAAAGGTAATGAACTTTCTTTTAAGACTTTTTCATGGATGAAGGTTAATGATTGTGAAATTCAAGTGCCAAAAATTGGTAAGGACCTTATTCCAATGGAATCTTCTGAAAAGTATGTTAGACATTTAAAGGAATTTGATAATTTAAAATATGGTATTTCACAAGAAGCCTTAGATCTTGTGAAAGAAGATATGAATTTATATAGAATTTATGAAACTATTAAGGGCGAAGATATAGTTTATAATCCTTGCTACTTTAAAACTGATGATGATAATCCAAATCTAGTTGATGTGCAAGATATTATTGCTCATGAAGGTTCAAAAATTAAAGTTTTCTTAGATTATTATTCTGAAGGAAAAAAGGAAAAATTTAGAAATACTCTTATAAGAATTTTAGCTGAAAAGGATACAGAAGTTTCTTTATTTGTGATTCAAAGAGAAGGCTCAGAAGCAAAATCTCTTGAATCAATTGGGATTTTTGCTCACGAAAATGCAAAAGTTAATTTGTGCCAATACCAATTGGGATGTGGAAAACTTTATACAAATTACAAATGCCTTTTAGATGGTAAAAAATCAGAAGCTCATGTAAATTCAGTTTATTTTGGTCAAGGAGAGGAAGAACTTAATCTATTTTATGAAATGACTCATAAGGGAGAAAAAACTACAAGTAGCATTTTGGTTAATGGTGCTTTAAAGGATAAGGCTTATAAAAATTTCAAGTCAAACCTTGACTTCTTGGAAGGATGTAATGATGCCGTTGGAAGCGAAGGAGAGTTTGCAGTCCTTCTTTCTGATGATGTTCATTCAATTTCTGTTCCCCTTATGTTATGTCATGAAGATGATGTAGAAGGAAATCACGCTTCTTCATCAGGAAAGATTGACCCTCAAATTTTATTTTATATTATGTCAAGAGGATTTTCTTATGATGAAGCTGAAGCTTTGATCATTGAATCTAAGTTTTCTCAAGCTATAGATTTATTAGATAATGAAGAGCTAGAAGAAGAAGTTTGGCAATCAGTTAGAAAGATTTTGGTGAAATAAATGTTATCAAGGGAAGAAATTTTAGATATTAGAAAAGATTATCCTTTTTTAAATTTAAAAGTAAATGGAGAAAAAATTGTTTATTTGGACAATGCTGCCACTACTCAAAAGCCCCAAGTTATTATAGATAATATTGCAAAATTTTATAGGGGAGAAAATGGCAATCCTCACAGAGGTGCACATTACCTAGCTATGAAATCTACTGAAGTTTACGAGGGAGCTAGGGAAACTGTAAGAAAATTTATAAATGCAAAAAGTCCGAATGAAATAGTTTTTGTAAGAAATGCAACAGAAGCCTTAAATTTATTAGCTTATTCTTATGGACTTAATAATTTAAAAAAAGGTGATGAAATTTTAATTTCTATTATGGAACATCACTCAAATTTAGTGCCATGGCAAATGGTCGCTAAAAAGACTGGAGCAATTTTAAAATATCTTTACGTTGATAAAGATGGGCAAATTCCTTTTGAAGAAATTGAAAATAAGGTTAATAAAAATACCAAAATATTTTCTTGCACTCTTGCATCAAATGTATTAGGTACTGTACCTGATGCAAAAAAAATAATAAAATATGTTAGAAAAAATTCAGATGCTGTAATTATTTCTGATGGAGCTCAATATGTGCCTCATCATAAAATTGATGTATTTGATTTGGATTGTGATTTTCTTGCTTTTTCAGGTCATAAAATGTATTCTGCTACAGGAATAGGTGTATTATATGGTAAAGAAGAACTTTTAAATTCCCTCAGTCCTTTCCTTAGTGGTGGAGATATGATTGAGTATGTTTATGAAGATAAATCAACATTTTTGAAATCGCCACAAAGGTTTGAAGCTGGAACTCAAAATGTTGAGGGAGCAGTTTCTTTAGCGGCTGCAATAAATTATGTAGAAAGCATTGGTCTTGAAAAAATTGATGAATACGAAAAATATCTAACAAAATATTGTTACAAAAAAATTTCAAAACTTGATTATCTAGATGTATATACTACACCTGATGAAAATAGAGCTCCTGTTATATCTTTTAATTTCAAACAAGCTCACCCTCATGATGTGGCATCTATCTTAGATAACTATGGAATTGCAGTAAGAAGTGGTCATCACTGTGCCCAAGTGTTGCATAGATTTTTAGGATGCAATTTTTCAGTAAGGGCATCATTTGCAATTTATAATACAGTTGAAGAAGTAGATTATTTTATTGAACATTTAGAAGACGTAAGGAGGATGTTGGGAATTGAATCTTAATCAAATTTATACTCAAATGGTTCTCGAACAATCAAAAAATAAGATAAACAGAAGAGATTTAGATCATGCAACTCATAAAGAACTTGGACATAATCCTAGCTGTGGTGATGAAATAACTTTACAATTAGATGTCGAAGATGGAATAATTAAAGATATTTCATATACAGGTCAAGGGTGTGCAATTTCACAAGCATCAACTTCTATTATGTGTGATACAGTTAAGGGTCTAAAGGTTGAAGAAGCCATAGAACTTAGTAAAAAATTTATTGGCATGATAAAAGGACAACTTAGAGATGAGGAAGAACTCGAAGATTTGGGAGATGGCATAGCCTTTATAAATATAAGGAATATGCCAGCAAGAGTTAAATGTGCAGTGCTTTCTTGGTACACTTTAAAAGATATTTTAGAAAATGACAAGAGGGAAGGTAGTTTTACACCTTGAGGAGGGAAAAATGAAACTATCAACTAAAGGCAGATATGGACTTATGGCTATGTATAGATTGAGTCAAAATTCTGGCAAGGGTCCAATGTCCTTAAAAGATATTGCAGATATTGAAAATTTATCGGAAGCATATTTGGAGCAGTTATTTGCCCTTCTTAAAAAGAGAGGTTTAGTTATTTCTGTAAGAGGAGCAGGAGGAGGCTATGAGCTTGCCAAAGCTCCTAATGAAATTCATATAGGAGATATAATTAATGCGCTCGAAGGTGATATAAAACTTTCTTGTTGTGATACAAATAAAAGATTGGAATGTGCAAAAATTAATGGTTGTCCAACAAAGGACATATTGAAAGAATTACAGAGCAGAATGGAAGAAGTCATGGATTCCTTAACTCTAGCTGATATGTGAGGCGATTATTATTATTTATATGGATAATGCCGCTACAACTAAGATAAAAGATAAAGTGCTTGACGCAATGCTTCCCTATTTAAAGGAAAATTATGGCAATGCTTCAAGCATTTATTCCCTAGGACAAAAATCAAAGGCGGCAATTGAAAATTCAAGGGAAATAATAGCTAAAGCTTTAAAAGTTCAGTCAAAGGAAATATACTTCACGTCTGGAGGTTCTGAATCTGATAATTGGGCTTTAAAGGGAAGTTTAAAAAATAATAAAATAAATCATATAATAACTTCAAAAATTGAGCATGAAGCAATAATTAATTCCTGCAAATTCATTGAATCGTGGGGAAATAAAGTTGATTATATTTCTGTTGACGGGGAAGGTTTTGTAAATTTAGAAGAATTACAAGAAAAAATAACAGAAGATACAAATCTTGTTTCAATAATGTATGCAAATAATGAAGTTGGGACTATTGAACCTATTGATGAAATTATAAAAATATGTAATGATAAAGGTGTGCCTATTCATGTGGATGCTGTTCAGGCTCTTGGCTCATTAGAAATTGACTTATCAGATAAAAATATTGATATGATGAGTTTTTCAGGTCATAAAATTGGAGCTCCCAAGGGAGTTGGTATTTTATATGTTAGAGATGGTTTTGAAATATCATCTTTTATCCATGGTGGTGAGCAAGAAAGAAGAAAAAGAGCATCGACAGAAAATGTAGCTTCTATTGTAGGACTTGGTTTAGCGGTAAAAGACGCAGTAAACAACTTGGAAGAGAGAAAAAAATATACAGAAAAATTAAGAGATTATTTTATAGAAAAACTTTTGAGCCTTTCGGGAGTTAAATTAAATGGTTCTCGTCAAAATAGGCTTTGTGGAAATATTAATATTTCTTTTTCTAACTTACAAAAACAAGTTCTTTTACCATTTCTTGACCTGCATGGTATTTGCGCTTCTCAAGGCTCTGCGTGTACTGCAGGTTCTTTGAAACCCTCCCATGTACTTTTGGCTATGGGAAAATCCCAAGAAGAGGCAAATAATCCTTTAAGACTTACTATTAATTATAATAATACTAAGGATGAAGTGGATTATGTCTTTGAAATTATAAAAGAAGCTGTTAATAAATTTAAAGTGGTGGTTTAATGATAGAACAAATTTCAGGAAATACAGGAAGATTTGTTGTCTATGCTATAGTTACTCTTTCTATTTTACTTTTGTCGCTGATGATTTATTATCTAATAAATATTGGAAATAGATTTATTGAGGGTGATAAGAGAATAAAAATAGATTTAAAGCTTATTATAAAAATATTTATAGCTATAGTCATCTTGTATTTAGTAACTATAATTTTTGAAAAATATACAATATTAGGCTATACCCTATGGTCTCTTATAATAGGAATAATTTTTGCCTATGTTATTGACCCTATAGTAAATTTTTTAGAAAGGAAGGGCATAAAAAGACCTTTTGGAGTAATTATTGTATATATAACAACATTAATAGTTTTTGCAATACTATTGGTAACAGTTATACCTAAAACTATAACAGAAATTACAAATTTGTTGGCATCTCTGCCACCAATGATAGACTCCATGTCTAGAGGATTGACTAAGTTTTTTTATAAGCTTGCTGAAGACTACAATATAAATTTACCACCATCATTTTTAAATATGCTTAGTGGCACTACTGATGGTGTGAGTAAATCTGCAAAGCTTGTGACAAATTCGCAAGATCCTTTGACAAATATGTTCAACTCTTTTTCTAATGCAATAACAAATATCCTAGACAACGTGCAAAAATCTGCCTTAGATTCTTTAAGAAGCGTAGTTGTAAAATTATATGGTCTTGTTACATCAACATTAAAAATAGTTTTGGTTTTAATTTTCTCCTTTTATTTTTCTATCGGAAAAGAAAAGTATTTAAAATCTTTTAAAAAATCTATTCCCAACAAATATCGTGAAGATGTTAATTATTTGGCGGTAAGAATCAATACATCTTTGCAACAATTTATTAGGGGAAGGCTCTTGCTTGCATTATTTGTTGGATTTTTGACTATGATATATCTATTGATTTTAAGAGTTGATTTTGCCATAGTAATTGGAATGATAACTTGTATAGCAGATATTATTCCCTATATAGGTCCATTTTTAGGATTTGTGCCTGCTGTCTTATTTGCATTTATGGATGCACCATTAAAGGCTCTTTGGGTTTCAATTTTATTCATCATTATACAGTGGGCAGAAAATAATATATTAGCTCCAAAACTTATAGGAGATTCAACAGGTTTAAATCCTTTAGCAGTTTTAATTTCCATAATAATTGGAGGAGGAATATTTGGCATTTGGGGAATGGTGGTTTCCGTTCCTTTGGTTTCTATAATTTTAATTTTGCTAGATTTTTTCAAATTAAAATACAATGAAAATAAAGTAGATTAGTTATATATTAACTTTAAATTGAAATAATTTTAGTAAAGAACTATAAAATATTATTTAAAGATTAGTAAAAGCTTCAAATTTATGGTGTAAGCACTATATTTTGAAGCTTTTTTGTTATAATAATTTAGAGGTGAAATAATGAATTTAGAAAAAATGTTTGATAAATATGCAGATTTAGTGATTAAATGTGCTTTAAAGATAAAAGCTGGAGATATTCTTGTGATAAGAAGCCCTATAGAAGCATCTTTGCTTACTGAAAATCTTGTAAAGAAGGCTTATGAAGAAGGTGCTAAAAAAGTTCAAGTAGATTATAGTGATGAAAATATTACCAAGCTAAAATATACTTATGAAAGTGAGGAAACTTTAAGTCAAGTTCCTGAATTTTTAATAGAAAAAGAAAATTATTTTATAAATAAAAAAGCAAAATTTTTATCTATTACTGGGGGCAATCCTGAACTTTTTAAAGGGATTGATTCTTCAAAGATTAAAGCAGCAAATGTTGCAAATGGGATTGCCTTCAAAGATTTTTCCGAAAAATTAATGTCAAATTATACTTCATGGTGTGTAATAGGGGCTGCTACAAAGGCTTGGGCAGCAAAAGTTTTTCCTGATTTAGACGAGGATGAGGCAAAATTAAAATTATGGGAAGAAATATTTTATACAGTGAGATTATTTGATGATGACCCAGTTGAGTCTATGAATAAACATATAGAAAATTTGGAGAAATATGCTGAGTTTTTAAATAAAAATAATTTTAGATACCTTCATTATAAGTCAAAAAAAGGTACAGACTTAATTGTTGAACTGCCCAAGGGCTATATCTTTGTTGGATCAGAGGAAAAAAATTCTTTTGGAGAAGATTTTGTAGCCAATGTGCCAAGTGAAGAAGTTTTTTCCCTACCTCATAAGTATGGAGTAAATGGCATAGTATATAACACTAAACCTCTAAATCACAGTGGCGTTATAGTTGATAAGTTTTATTTAAAATTTAAAGACGGTAAAGTTATTGATTTTGATGCTGAAGTTGGACTTGATGAATTAAAAAATATTCTTAGCAGTGCAAAAGATTCTGATAGATTAGGAGAAGTTGCCCTAGTTCCATATGATTCTCCAATATCTAAGAGAAATATTTTATTTTTTAATACCCTCTACGATGAAAATGCCTCATGCCATTTTGCCTTGGGCAAGGCATATCCAACTTGCCTTAAAGGTGGAGAAAATATTGACGAAAAAGATTATGATAAATATGGCATAAATGATTCAATTGTCCATGTTGATTTTATGGTAGGAGATGAAAGCACACAAATAACTGGTCAAAGATGGGACGGAACCATTGTAAAAATTTTTGAAAATGGAAATTTTGCCATATAAAAAATTAAAAATTTAATAAATTTCTATTGACCAGCTCATATAAAAATGATATCATTATGATATCAAAAATATGGGGTGATTTTTATGAAAGAAAAAATTTTGAAAAGAAAAAGTAATGGTTTTTTACTTTTGCTTGTCAATTTATTAGCTACAATATTTTCAACAGGAATGATAATTTATTTAGCAACAAAAGAAAAATATGTTTTAATGATTTTATTTGTTTTTATTTCAATTTTATCATTAATAAATTATGCAGGATTTAAGATGGTAGGTCCACAAGAAGCCATAGTTTTAACTTTGTTTGGTAAATATATCGGTTCTATAAAGTCAAATGGATTTTATTATGTCAATCCATTTGTAGTTTCAGTAAATCCTGCTGCAAAGACAAAATTAGGTCAAAGTGCAGATGTTGATAAAGAAAGTAAAAATTTACAAATTTTAACAAATTCAATTCCATATGCCCAACCGGTTAATAAAAAAATTTCCTTGAAAGTAATGACTCTTAGTAATTCACGTCAAAAAGTAAATGATGTTTTAGGAAATCCTGTTGAAATTGGAATAGCTGTTATGTGGAAGGTAGTTGATACTGCAAGTGCAGTATTCAACGTAGATAATTATAAGGAATATTTATCTCTTCAATGCGATGCGGCTTTGAGAGATATAGTTAGAATTTATCCTTATGACGTTGCACAAAATGTAGACACTACCGGGGATGGAGTTCCAGATGATGGAAGTTTAAGAGGTTCAAGTAGAGTTGTTGCTAAAAGAATTAAAGAAGAAATACAAAATAGGGTAGAATTTGCAGGTTTAGAAATTATAGATGCAAGAATAACTTATCTTGCCTATGCTCCGGAAATTGCTCAATCAATGCTTAGGAGGCAACAAGCTTCCGCTACTGTAGATGCAAGAACCATGATAGTAGATGGAGCAGTAGATATGGTAAAAATGGCTCTTGATAAATTGAGCACAGAAGATATAGTTGATCTTGATGAAGAAAGGAAAGCTGCCATGGTTTCAAATCTTTTGGTAGTATTATGTAGTAACAATGAAGTTTCTCCTGTAGTTAATTCGGGAAGTTTGTACTAATGGCAAAAAAGCAAATTCCCTTAAGGGTATCTGAAGAACTTTATAATGCAATAGCAAGTTGGGCGGAAGATGATTTTAGGAGCATTAACGGTCAGATAGAATATCTATTAACAGAATGTGTTAGACAGAGAAAGAAAAACGGTTCTCCCATTTCAAAAGAAATAGATAAACCGCCAGATATAGATATTAAATAAAGAGGCTCAGTTGGAAGTTGACTTCTAACTGAGCTTTTAAAATTTAATTTACACACAGATAATCTTTAAGTTTTTCAAACTTTTTATCACCAATTCCATCAACATTTTTTAAATCTTCCACACTTTTAAATTGAAATTTTTCCCTATAATCAATTATTTTGTCGGCAGTTTTTGACCCAACTCCAGGAATTTTCATAAGTTCATCTTTACTTGCAGAGTTTAAATTTATAAGATTATTATAACTTATTGCCTTATCTGTTGAATAATCCGCATTAAAATTTTTCTCTGCACTTTCATCAAAAGTTTTTATATAGATTTTATCTTCATCAGAAAGTTTTTTTGCAAGATTACATGAATCAAGGTCGGCATCATCTCTTGCACCACCGGCAAGGGATATAGCATCAACTAGCCTATCTCCATTTTTTAGTTTAATAAGACCAGGTTTATTAACAGCACCTGAAATATGTACATAGATTTCTTCGTTTTCGTCTTCATTTTTGTCTTTATTGGAAAAATCTGAATCCTCTGACGTGGCAAGATAGTTTTCATTTTCATCAAAAATATTTTCATTAGATTTTACATTATATAGGACCAAGCCCAAAACAACAACAAGAACAAAGATTATTATATTTTTTATATTTTTAAATATGTTTTCCATAAATTATCCTTAAGAAATATTTTCATACATATATTACAATAGCTTATCTATTTTAGCAACTGTTCAAAATTTTGAATTTATGTTATAATTAATAAAACGCTTTCAAATTTACATATAGGAGGAAGGCTATGAAAGTTTATAAAACGGAAAATGTAAGAAATTTAGCACTTGTAGGTCATTCAGGAAGCGGCAAAACAAATTTAACAGAATCAATGCTGTTTCAATCAGGAGCTACAAAGAGATTAGGTAATGTAACTGACAAAAATACTCTTTCAGATTTTTCAAAAGAAGAAATGGAAAGAGGTACTTCAATTGGAACATCTATTATTCCTGTTGAATGGAGAAATTTTAAAGTTAATATTATAGATACTCCTGGATATATGGATTTTTCAGGTGAAGTTATTGGAGCATTAAGAGCATCAGAAGCTGCTCTTCTAGTAATTGATGCCACTTCAGGTATAGAAGTAGGAACAGAAAGAGCATGGAAATATGCTGAAAATATTGGATTACCAAGAATTATTTTTATAAATAAAATAGATGGAGAAAATGTTAATTTCAGAAAACTTATGGAAGAATTGGAAGAATCTTTTGGTAAAAAAGTTATTCCATTTTCCGTTCCCATTGGAGAAGGGGAAAACTTTGTTGGAGTTACAGATGTAATCTACCAGAAAGGTTTTAAATATGAAAATGCAGCTCCAAAAGAAACAGAACTTAATCACGATCAAGTTAAGGCAACTGAAAGAATGTATGAAGAAATTGCAGAAGTAGTTGCAGGCTCTGATGAAGTTTTGATGGAAAAATATTTCAACGGAGAAAAATTCACTCGTGAAGATTTATTAAGAGGAGTTACAACAGCCCTATTAGAAGGAGATGCAGTACCTTTACTTGTAGGCAGTGGTGAAAAAGGTATAGGTATAGATATACTTTTAAACACAATTGTAAATTATATGCCAGCACCAAATGATAAAAGAGCCCACACAGGTTTCAGATATGAAGAAGGAGAAGAGAGAGAAATTTCTGAAAAAGATCCCTTTGCAGCAGTTGTTTTCAAAACAATAACTGACCCCTTTGTTGGAAAAATTTCAATCTTCAAGGTAATTAGCGGAAAGCTAAAAAAAGATACACCACTTTATAATTCAAGCAAAGAAGAAGCTGAAAAATTAGGCGGAGTTTATGTAATCCGTGGTAAGAATCAAATGGAAGTAGAAGAAATTTGTGCAGGAGATATTGGAGCTACAACAAAACTTGCCGTAACAGGCACAGGTGATACTCTTTGCACAAAAGACCATATAGTTAAGTATAAGAGAATTAAATATCCACAACCAGTATTATTCTATGCAATTGAAGCAAAAACAAAGGGAGATGAAGAAAAACTTTCAACATCTTTAAGAAAACTTCGTGAAGAAGATCCATCCTTTGTAATCGAAAGAAATGCTGAAACAAAACAATTAACAATAGGTGGACTAGGACAAGTTCAACTTGATGTTATTCTTGAAAAATTAAAGAATATGTTTGGTGTAGAAGTTGTAAAAGTTCCATTTATAATTCCCTATAGAGAAACAATTAAAAAGACAGCTTCAGTACAAGGTAAACACAAGAAACAATCAGGAGGAGCTGGTCAATATGGAGATGTTTGGGTAAGATTTGAACCATGTCAAGAAGATTTTGTATTTGATGAAGAAGTATTTGGCGGTTCAGTTCCAAAGAATTATTTTCCAGCTGTAGAAAAGGGAATAATAGAAGCAAAAGAACATGGAGTTTTAGCAGGATATCCTGTAACAAACTTCAAGGCAGTTCTTTATGATGGATCATACCATGATGTAGATTCTAATGAAATGTCATTTAAAATAGCAGCATCTATTGCCTTTAAAAAAGGTATGGAAGAAGCAAACCCAGTCCTACTTGAACCAATCATGAAAGTAGAAGTATCAATCCCAGATTCATATTTAGGAGATGTAATGGGAGATATGAATAAAAGACGTGGAAGAATTTTAGGAATGGATCAACAAAGAGATGGCAGTCAACTTTTAATTGCTGAAGCACCACAATCAGAAATGTTTGAATATTCTATAGACTTAAGAGCAATGACTCAAGGACGTGGAAATTTCAATATGGAATTTGTAAGATACGAAGAAGTACCAGCAAATATTTCTCAAAAAGTTATAGAAAAAGCAAAAGCAGATAAAGAAAAAGAATAAAAATTTAAAACTTTAAGGGTCCGAAAATCTCGGACCTTTTTTCTTTGATAAAATATTTAATTAAAAATAAACTTAAAAAGCCCCTAAAGTTTAAAAGCTTTACTTTTACAAACATTAATTGTATAATGAATATATAAATTGAGATTTGTTTATTTTTTAATGTAAATGTCAAAGATGGTAAAATCTAAAGGAGTGATTTCTTGGCAAAGTTATCTAATTCTATTGAGGAATTTTTAAATGAATTAATTGAGGAAGCTAACGGTGCTCTTGAGATTCAAAGATCAAAAATTTCGGATCATTTTAATTGTGCCCCAAGTCAAATTAATTATGTTTTAACTACTAGATTTACTCCCTACAAGGGTTATTATGTTGAATCTAGACGTGGTGGCGGAGGATTTATAAGAATTGTTAAAGTTGAGTTTCAAGACCACGAAAAATCTTTAGACTTATTTAGAGATTTCATTGGAGATTCTATAACTAAGGATAAGGCTGATCTTTTAATTAAAGAGTTGAGAAGAAGAGATTTTATTTCTTCAAGGGAGGCTGAGCTAATAAGGGTTAGTCTTTCTGATAGGTCTTTATCTTTGAGTGATAATAGAAACATTTTGAGAGCAAATATTTTAAAAAATATTCTCTTAGTTATATTTTCTTAAGGGGTGAAAGAGATGATATGTGATAATTGCAAAAAAAGAGAATCTGTTATTTCTTATACAATGATTCATGATAACAAAATTGAAGAAATACATTTATGTCAAGTTTGTGCAGAACAGAAGATGAAGTTGGATTTAACCAATTCTCAAAGTTTTTTTGCCGCAAATTGAAGATTTTCTCAAAAATATTTTTGCTTTCACTTCTGATGATAATAACAGTGAAGAGGCTTCTTTAATATGTCCTCAATGTGGAACGAGTCTTAGCGATTTTAAAAATACGGGAAAAGTTGGATGCAGTAATTGTTATAGTATTTTTAAAAATGAACTTAAAAATTATTTGCACACTGTTAATCCAAAGCCTGTTCATGTTGGTAAAATTCCAAAGAATGCTGATACAAATATTGTTATGGCTAGGGATTTGAGAGAATTACAAGATAAACTTCAAAGTGCAGTTAGTTTAGAAGAATACGAAGAAGCGGCTCACATAAGAGATGAGATTAAGGCTTTGAAGGAGAAGCTATGACAGTTTTATTAAAATCTTCAGTTAAGCTTTTAAGAAATTTGCAAGGCATTAATTTTATGCCTAAATTAAATGATGTTGATGCTTTAGATGTTATTAAAATTTTAGAACCAAAGATTTTAGATTTAGCTTATGAAAAAAAAGATGTTTTAAAATTTCAAGCTTTAGAAAAACTTCAATATATTGAAAGAGGTATTTTAAAGGCTCCATTTATGGAAAGTAATATTTCCTCTTATTATGTGAGAAAAGATAGTCCTGATATTCTTTTGAATGAGTCCAATCATTTGGTGATCAGAAAATCTTCACGAGATGAAAAAATTGAGGACATGTTTAATGAGGTTTTGGAAATTGAAGAAAGTCTTGATAAGGATGTTGCTTTTGCCTTTGATAGTGAATTTGGTTATTTGACCACAAGACCTATTAATGCAGGAACAGGTCTTCTTATAAACTATAAATTACATTTACCTGCCTTAAATTTTTACGGAATTGAAAATGTTTCAAGATCACTATTAAGGCTTGGTTATAGTCTTGATTCTTATAAGGATAAAAGTGGTAAGAGTTTAGGAAATATATTCAATTTATTCTTTGAATCTACTATTGGCTATAGCGAAGAAGCTTATATAAAAAAAATGAAAACTATTGTTAAAGAAATTATTGTTATGGAAAAAGAGGCGGAAAAGAAATTATATCTTGATTCCATAATCACTTTAGAGGATATGGTAAACAGATCTTTGGGAATTTTAAGAAATGCAAGGATTTTATCTGAAGATGAAATGCTTAACTGCATGTCAAATATAGATTTAGGATTAAATTTATCCATTTTAAAGGCTAAACGGAATTTTGATTTTTATGATGAGGCTAATAAGCTAAAAAATGGATATTTACAAAATGAAAGAGGCTCAATTTTAGATTTAAAGTCCAGAGATATTTTGAGGGCTAATAAATCTAGGGCTTTGATAAGGGAGGTTTTTTAATGAGTATGTTCGGA
>NZ_AEAA01000028.1:0-57738 GCF_000179335.1 Peptoniphilus sp. oral taxon 836 str. F0141 | reverse complement strand
CTTATCTTAAAAAGTTCTGCATCTATTAAATTAATCATTATTTTCACCTACCTTTCCAAATAATATTCTTCTAAAGATTTTCTTTAACCTTTATGGACTTTAAGAATATTACATTTTCTACCAAAAATTTTTGCAAATCTTTTGTATTAAAATTTTCATAAATTCTCAGCTCACCATCTGGATAAACTTTGTAATCCTTTACATTAAATTTCATCTCCAAAAGAGCTGCTGCCTTTTCTAAATCTTCTTTTTCTAATTCTATAGAAATAAATTGTTTAGACTTATCTTCAAACTCCTCTTTAGAAATTTCTTCAATTAGTTTTCCATCTTTTATAAAAGCATATCTTGTTGCTATGAGAGATAGCTCATTTAAAATATGAGAAGATATAATAATTGTTGATTGCCATGACTTGTTAATTTTTAACAGATAATTTCTTAGAAAAGTTATTCCTTCAGGATCTAAACCATTAATAGGTTCATCAAGTAAAATTATTTTTGGTTTAGCCATAAATGCAGCAACAAGTCCCAGTCTTTGTCGCATACCTGTAGAATAACTTTTTACCTTTTTAGATAAATGTTTATAAATACCAAATTCTTTAGCAATTTCCAAGGCGTTATCAATTTTCATACCCCTCAATTTACATAGATAAATTAAGTTATTCATTCCGCTTAGTTCATCATAAAATAGCGGATTTTCAATTAAAAATCCCATTTTTGAAAAAGTTTTAATTAAATCATCATCGCTATTGCCAAGAATACTTATATGACCGGAATCTTTTAAAATTGCACCTGATAAAAGTTTTAAAATTGTTGATTTACCAGCACCATTAGAGCCTACCAAACCGAAAATGTCATTTTCGTAAATATTTAAGTTCATATTTTCCAGTGCTTTATGCTTTTTATCATAAGATTTATTTACATCAGTTAATTCTATAATTTTTTCCATAATTCCTCCTTGTCATTATAATAATAAAGAAAACTTAAAAAATTATTAAGCTAGACTTAATTAATTATAAAAACTATTTTTTTAGCCTATAGCCAACTGCCCACACAGTTTCAATATATTCTTCCGTGTCTAGCTTTTTAATTTTTGACCTTAAGTTTGAAATATGGACATTTATAGTGTCATCTTCGAAAAAATACTCATCATTCCATACAGATCTATACAAATTTTCCTTAGAAAAAATTTTATTTGGATTTTTTAAGAGAGTCTTTAAAATCTCAAACTCAATTGGAGTCACCTTGAGTTCCTCTCCCTTTATCAAAATCCTGTTCTCGTCCTCATATAACTTTAAATTTTTAAATTCTAAAATAGAATTTTTGCTCATATTTGAATTTAAGTGCCTGTACCTTCTAATATTAGCCTTAACCCTATTTAATAAATCTGCTTTTTCAAAAGGTTTTGTAATGAAATCATCAGCACCAATATCAAAAGTATAAAATTTAGTTTTCTCGTCAATTTTTGCAGTAATAATAATTACAGGCATATTAAAATTCTTCGCTCTCATCTTTACAACCATTTCTTCACCACTAACAAGGGGCATCATTAAATCTAAAAGAACAAGATCAAAATCATCATTTAACATTTCAATACCCATTTTACCGCTATAAGCCTGACAAACCTCATAACCATTACTTTCTAAAATAATCTTTAACAAATTATTTATATCTTTATCATCTTCAACTACAAGTATTTTATTCATCATATCACCAAAAATATTATAATAAATATTTCTAAATAAAGTCTTAAGAAATGAAAAAAACCTCAAAGTTTTTTTCTTTGAGGTAAATTTTTGTTTATAAAATTATGATTGTTTTAAATAGATCTCCATCTATTTCTATATGAAATTCTCCTTTATGAGCATTAATTAAGGAATCTGCAATAGAAAGACCAAGCCCTGAACCTTCTGTATTTCTTGACTTATCTCCCCTAGTAAACCTCTCCATAAGTTCTTCAGCAGATATATTTAAAGGATATTTAGAAATATTTTTAACAAAAAGCTTAACTTTATTATCACTTATTAAATCTATATAAACCCTTGAATGCTCAGCCCCATACTTATATATATTGGAAAATATATTATCAAGAACTCTAGAAATCTTTTGACCGTCCAAATCTAAGATAAGTGGATTTTCCGGAAGGGTGCTTACAAATTCAATGTTTTTTTCCTTAAATTTATCTTCCCATTCACCCATAGCCTGTAAAATCAAAGCTTTAAAATCAATTTTTTCCAAGTTTAATTGAATATTTTCAGAAGAAGCCTTTGAAACTTCAAACAAATCTTCAATTAAAGTTTTAAGTCTTAAGGATTTATCATAAATAATCTTTGAATATTCCTTAGCCTTTTGGCTGTTAGAAGAATCTTTATTTAGCAGATCAGAATAATTAATAATTGATGTTAGAGGAGTTTTTAAATCATGACTCACATTAGTTATTAATTCTGTTTTCATCTTTTGGCTTTTGATACCTTCCTCAACAGCCTTATCAAGATTTAAACCTATAGAATTGAAATTATCAATTATATTGTCAAAAACTCTATAATGTTTTTGTATATTATAGTCAAAATCTCCTTTTACAATTTTTGTAGACTCTATATTTATTCTTCCTATTTCATCTAATGCCTTACTTAATAAAATATAAATAAGACTGAAAACTAGAAAATATAAGAAAAATGTTAAAAATCTCATATGGGAATAGGGCATCATAAATACTAGCATATACATTAAACCCAAAAATATAATTAACATATAGGCAAGGAAAAATCTTTTTTTAGCCCTAGACAAATCTGCTTGATTTTTTGCATTCCCTATATTGGAAAATACTCCACTAAATAATCTTCTAATTAATGAATTTTTCAAAAGTAGATTATCTGCCCCATCATAATGAAAAGATTTTATAGCTAAAACTACATAATTTACACATAAAGATATAATTACATTAGCTATAACAGATAATACTGAATAAATACCAATGGAATATTCAACAGGTATACTGTTATTATCAAATGGTTCTATAGATGCAAAGGATACAAATAAAAATATAAAGAAAAGAACTATAACCGCCTCAATTGGTAGTGAGAATAAATTTTTAATTTCTTTACAATCCATCATTTTCTTATATTTTAAAAATATAGAAACTAAGAACATTAGAATAAAATTGACAATAACAGCCGAAAAAGCAAAGGCATAATAGTTAGGTCTTTCTGCATCCTTAACCATTTGCATATAGGCTGGTGAATTTAAATCAACCTTATAGTAAAATCTCAAATTTATAATATTTTTCAGTTCATTATCTTGCGAAAAATTATTAGATAATCTTCTTAAAAATTCATCCTTAAGTTTTCTTGTGTATAAATATTCATCACTAGAAGTTTCTATATCTGTTTTTAAATTACCATTGCTATAAGAACCCGATATAGCAAAAATTGTGTCTTCATTGGAACTTATACTTTCAGGATCAATTTCTCTATTATTCTCCTTATTAATGTAAAATGTTTCATATCTTTTATTTATATCTGCAATTTTTAAATCTTCCGAAGTCATAAAATCAGAAGGATTTAAACCTTGACTTATTAATTTTTCCTTTTTTTCCTTAAATTCAAGTCTTTTTTCTATATCATCATCAGGAATTTTATTACCAAGAGAATCATAATACTTTACCTTATAAGATTTAACAAAATAATCAAAATTATCTAAATTATAGTAACTATCTTCCCTGTATAAGGAATTTATTATAGTTCTTGAAACATAGTCAGCAACTGTAGAATTAATATTTGCAGTATTTGGGTCTAAAAAATTATTTAAAGGAAAAGCAATCCCAACAGAAATAGCTGCCACAAGGAATAAAATCCCAAAAAATTTCCAAATTGTGTATTTCTTTTCAATTTTAATATTTTCTGAATTTTCCATTATTTCCTCCTTTTATTATCAACAAATTTATAACCAAGACCCCAGGCAACTTGAATATACATTGGTCTTTTAGGGTCAACTTCAATTTTTTCTCTAATCCTTCTTATATGAACAGTAACAGTTTTAGCTTCAATAGCCGGCTCATTCCATACATGCTCATAAATACTTTCAATAGAAAAAACTTTGTTAGGATTTTTCATTAAAAATTCCAAAATTTTATATTCCAATGAAGTTAAATTGATAATTTTGTCATCAACACTGCAAGTCTTTTCAAGAGTATTGAGTTTAACGTTACCTATTTGAATAATTTCACTAGAAGCTAAATTATCATAAGAATGATATCTTCTTAGGTTAGAACCTACCCTTGCAATTAATTCTAAAGGATTAAATGGCTTAGTAATATAATCATCAGCTCCAATATTTAAGCCTATAACCTTATCATAGTCCTCACTTTTTGCAGACAATATTATTATTGGAACAAAAGAAATATCCCTCAATTTTTTTATAGCCTCTTCACCTGAGAGCCTAGGCATCATTAAATCCATAATAATTAAGTCTGCTCCTTGATTTTTGAAAACTTCAATAGCCTCTAAACCATCATAAGCATAAATAACAGAAAAACCCTCATTTTCTAAATAAAGACCTATAGAATTTGCAATATTTTTATCATCTTCACAAACTAAAATTTTAAAATCCTTCATAAATCCTCCTTGCAATTATAATAACAAATAATTTCAACAATATTCTTTCTTAATTATTACAAACTTATTAAGAAATTTCATAAATAAAAAAGAATTGTAAATTCTCTTTACAATTCCCTAAAAATTTGTTAAACTATCTATTGTCGTACAGGGGTATAGTTCAGTTGGTAGAACACTAGTCTCCAAAACTAGGTGTCGTGGGTTCGAGTCCTGCTACCCCTGCCATATTAAATTTTAGGCATAATTACTTGCCTTTTTTTTATATCTAAAAACGTCTTTATTAAATATAAATAGGCAAATATTAACTTTAATGCCTAGAAACTTTCTATATATTTTTCTACTTGATTTCCAACAAAAATTTTATCGCCATCAAGTAAAATTGGTCTTTTCACAAGAATACCATCCTTAGAAAGCAAATCTAACTTTTCATCAAGGCTCATAGTTTTAAGCTTATCTTTCAAATTATTTTCCCTATAAACTTTACCACTTGTATTAAAAAACTTTTTAATATCTAAACCTGATTTTTGGTACCAGGACTCAAGTTCTTCCCTACTAGGATTTTCCTTATCAATCTCCCTATATTTGTAAGAAATATTTTTTTCATCTATTTGTTTTGAAATTCTTTTGCAAGTTGAACATTTTTTATAACCAATAAAAATCATAATTAACCTCCATTCAATAATTTCATACCCAAAATATTAAAATTAAAAATAAATAAGATAGTCAATATAAGTATATTTATTGAGACAAATTATTTAATATGGTAAAATTCACTTATAAAGAAGGATATAGGGTTATGGATAAAGAAATATTAAAGAAAAGCTTAATTTTTAAAAATATGGATGATAATCAAATAGAAAAATGCCTGCAAGCATTAAATGCAAGGGAAAAAAACTTTGAAAAATCATCTATAATACTTGGTGCCGGACAAATAACAGAAAGTATGGGACTTGTCCTATCTGGAAATGTAAACATTGAAAGTTATGATATATACGGAAACAGAACAATTTTAAGCAATATTAATCCAGGACATATATTTGCAGAAACATATGCAATATTAAAAAATGAACCGATGCTAGTTTCAGTTGTGGCAAACGAAGACTCTAAGGTTTTAATGCTTAATATTACAAACCTTCAACATATAATAAATACAAAAGAAGATTGGTCAACAAAACTACTTATGAATTTACTCATGATCTCTTCCAATAAAAATTTAATTCTGTCAAATAAAATTTTTACCAATTCACCAAAAACAATAAGAGAAAAAGTCCTTGTATACTTAAATTTCATATCATTGAAGAAAAATTCCAATGAATTTAATATCCCTTTCAACCGCAAGCAGCTTGCCGATTACTTAAATATTGACCGCAGTTGCCTATCAAATGAACTAGGAAAAATGCAAAAAGAAGGGCTGATAACAACAAAAAAATCTCATTTCATAATACATAAAAAAGCCACCAAATAAAATGGTGGCATTTTCATCTAAGATAGGTTGTAAAATTATGGTCCTAAAAAAATTAAGCCCAAACTCATAACAATAAAAAAAGAAAAAACTAATAATAAATTTAAAAAAATATAAATATATTTTTTATTCAATATAGAAAATATTATCCCTAAAAAACCAAACATTGGGCAGATTATCATTGTAGACATACCAATAGGTTTTAAAGTTGGAAAATTATCAATAGGAATAAAAAATGAAACAAATAAAATCACAAGACCACACAAAAAACTATAAATATGCAAACTTTTAAAAAAATTATTTTTCAT
Source organism: Peptoniphilus sp. oral taxon 836 str. F0141 (assembly GCF_000179335.1). Classification (NCBI taxonomy): domain Bacteria; kingdom Bacillati; phylum Bacillota; class Tissierellia; order Tissierellales; family Peptoniphilaceae; genus Peptoniphilus; species Peptoniphilus sp. oral taxon 836. The sequence continues at coordinate 51,358 of NZ_AEAA01000028.1, read as the reverse complement.
AAGAACTCCTTTAAATATAAATAATTATATCAAAAATAGAATCCTGTTGAAAAAGAAATTAAAAATCCCTGGAAAAAAGAGTTATTTATAAAGTAATATCTAAAAGCAAATAATTTGATTTTGATACATATAGCTTTTGCAAATTATTTCGATAAATATTATAAATTCAATTGAAATAATTTAATTATCCAATCATAGGTAACAATAAAAAAACCACTATCATAAGAATACATTTCTCAAAGTAACCCCCATACACATATAACAATTAAATAATATCCACTATCAACCCAAAAGAGTACTGCAAAAAATGAATTATATTTAAAAATATATTTTTAGTAACAACCTAAATAATACGGGTAGTACTTTAAAGTTTTTTTGTATTTCATTAGCTTGTAGGATCACCCCCGCTCGTGCGGGTAGTACCATACTAGCAACTTTATTTTTTAATACTCTGCAGGATCACCCACGCTCGTGCGGGTAGTACAAAATCTTTTACCCTAAAGTAGAGCGTACAAAGGGATCACCCCCGCTCGTGCGGGTAGTACAGACCAAAGTCAGGTATATCGAAGCAAGGGATAGGATCACCCCCGCTCGTGCGGGTAGTACAATTAGTTCCTATCTTGTAGTTAAAAGCTGGCAGGATCACCCCCGCTCGTGCGGGTAGTACTGGTAGTTTTTCTTCTTCCTTGGAGGAGCTGTAGGATCACCCCCGCTCGTGCGGGTAGTACAAAACGAGTAATTAAAGCTTTCGGGCCTAGTAGGGATCACCCCCGCTCGTGCGGGTAGTACAAATAATGCCTAAACTGGTGGAAATGATATTTGGGATCACCCCCGCTCGTGCGGGTAGTACTGCCTATCAATATCATAAACAAGCCTATCATTGGGATCACCCCCGCTCGTGCGGGTAGTACTAGAAGAAGCGGAAAAAGAAGCAACAAATTATAGGATCACCCCCCGCTCGTGCGGGTAGTACTGATTTACAAATGCTTAGAGCATCAATCGAATAGGATCACCCCCGCTCGTGCGGGTAGTACTCTTTCCGGTTATCTCTCCTCCACTCAAACCAGGGATCACCCCCGCTCGTGCGGGTAGTACCCATTACTAATTTAATTGCTACTGCTATTGCTGGGATCACCCCCGCTCGTGCGGGTAGTACAAGTACATACTTCTTTTATTGTTGATTATCTGAGGATCACCCCCGCTCGTGCGGGTAGTACTGATTAACTCCCTCTCCATAACCTAAGGGATAAGGATCACCCCCGCTCGTGCGGGTAGTACTTTTTAAGCTCTGCTTTTTGTTCTACAACTTTAGGATCACCCCCGCTCGTGCGGGTAGTACTCATAAGTATTGACTGTTGCAGCATAAACCTTAGGATCACCCCCGCTCGTGCGGGTAGTACTCTCCAAATAGCTTTTTAGCATCTTCATAAGTAGGATCACCCCCGCTCGTGCGGGTAGTACTAAACCTAACTTAATTAAATATTCAATACTGGAGGATCACCCCCGCTCGTGCGGGTAGTACTTCAAAGTAAAAATACCAGACGAACAACTGGAGGGATCACCCCCGCTCGTGCGGGTAGTACAGTAAAAAAATCCCATAAAATACTCATTTTTATTTTAACATATCCCTAAATTTATTCACTTTAGTTGATAACTCTGCTGTTAATCTTGAATCCTCTAATGCCCTATGTGGCACTTGTTTATTTATTCCATATGCTTGTAGAGCTGTTTGAAGTTTGTAATTCGGTAATAATATTTTTTCCTTTTTTACAAAAGTCATTAAGTCATACACCTTATTTGCTATTGGCTCCATGCCTAAATCAAGAAAAGACTTATTTAAAAATTTAATATCATAACTTGTATTATAACCTAAAATTGGATAGTCTTTGATAAAAGTCTTAAATAAACTAAGTGCCTCTTTTAATTCTATCCCCTCTTCATTTAATAACTTTTCATCTATTCCTGTCAAGTCCTTTATGGTAGAATTTAATTTTTTATTATATTTTATTAATCTTGTGAATTCCTCAAATTTTTCATTTTCTACTTTTACAGCTCCAATTTCTATTATTAAATTTTTATCAAAATCTAGTCCATCTGTTTCTATATCTATGACAACATATGGTTTTAGATTGTTTTTTTTGACTCTTGCTGACTGAATATTTCTTAATTTTTTAAATTTATAAGCGTTTGAAAATCCTTCCCTTAATGTATCGTCCTTTTCTTTTTCTTTTGTTGGTATTAAAATTAATGGTATCCCTTCATAGTCTAAAACTTCTCTTTGTGAGTTAATTGTTTTAAAAGAATAGCCGATTTCATTTCTTTTATAATAGGTCATAGTTGCCTGGCCTTCTCTTACATTATCAGCTACTCTCTGCCAAAGTTTTTCTCTAACTTTTGTGTTAACATTTCCAACAAAAACTCCCACATCAATTTCCTGAAGCCATTTTGTTAAATCGCCTCTCAATGATTGTGGAACTTTTTTCAAGGTAATAACTAATAAAGCCATTATTCATCACCTTGAAAATAATTAACGCCATTTTTTACTAGTTTTTCTTTATCATCCCACAAACTTAGATTATCAATTTCTATTGACTCATCTGTTTCAACTTCCATAAGATAGTGAATATCACGAACTATTAATTCCATTATTTTCCCATCAACAAATTCATCTCTAAGTCTAATCCTAGCAATTTTACCTATATCATCTCCTTCTTTTGCACTTTGTGCAATTTCAAAGGCTACTGGTATTGTATATTGTGCTTTATATAAATCTGCTATATCGTATACAAAAGACTGGTCATGTCCCGTATGCACAAATCCTAAACCTGGTGTCATTCCTAATGCTACTATTACACTTAAACATATTCCATAAAGGGCTACGTTAGCAGCTGAAAGAGCTTGATTTATAATACTTCCATTTTCAAAATTATCTGGATCATAATCTCTATGGGTCCATATAACATCGTGTTCTTTTGCTTCTTTTCTATAAAGATTTCTTATTCTTGCTCCTTCTCTTCCTCTTAATTGCTGCATTGTCATTTTGCTAACATCTTCATTTGGAAATCTCATAGCATACATTTTTCTTGCGACCTCAAGCCTAGTTTTTGTATTTGTAACTAACTTTGCCTGCTTTTCTAATAATTTTGTTGAATGGGCTAAAGGTCTACCATGTGCATATTGTCTAACTCCTCTTTCTCCAACCCAAACAATACTTGTTCCAATATCTCCTAAAAGTTGAGCTGCCCGATGACTTATGTCTGTTCCTGGACCTAATAATAATGCTCCTACCATTGCTGCTGGTATTCTAACAATTCCTCTTTTATCTGTTATTGTAATTGCACTATCAATTCTATTTATTTTTGAATGTTCTACATAAATAAAACTAACTCTATCCTCTACCCTTGGTAGTTCTGTTAATTCTGTCTTTTTTGCTCCAATTGGATCTGGCATAACTATTCCTCAATTACAGTCATCATACCAAATCCGTAGGCTTTTTCTCTGCCCATGCCTTGTGTTAATATTTTTTTAAATTTATCTATATCAATAATTTTTAGTTTGCCTTCATAAGTTACTTGGTTAAGTCTTATATTCTTCATTCCTTTTTTCTTTAACAATTTATGAGACCTTTCTGTAATAGAAAAGTCTTCATTATTGATTTCAAAACCATTTTTCAAACTACGACTTTTTAAGAAACTTGTTTGATCTTCAATTTTGTAACAAGGATATAATCTACCTCTTTTAGAATTTTTATCTTCAGATTTTGCTACTACAGGATTTAAACAAACTCTAAATCTCATAGTTTGACCTTCTTGTAAAGAATCTAAAAATTTATCATAATCTTTGGTTTGACCAGTTTTCTCTACACCATATTTTTCTAAGGCTTTCAAATCAGGTTTAGAATTTGAAACTATTAATAGATATGATTTTCCAAATAAATAATCTATTCTCCATAATTTTCGACTTCTTATTTTTTTTGAGTTCTCATCTGGAAAGCTTTGTTCTACCCAATTATGATAAGCTCCAAGATGTGTTAAATCTCGAATTTTTTGTCTATTATTAAGATCAATTTCAACTCTAGAAATATACATATTAATCTCCTATAGCATCCCATGCATCATGAGCAGTTTTTCTTATATCATTTCTTTCAACTTTAACTTTTAATAGTCCTTCCGTTCTGTATTCAAATTCCCTGTTTTTTTGAGAAAATGATAATACATTGTCTTTCCTAAGTATTTCAGTTTTATTATCAATTAATTTTTTATCTGCATATATGGTTAGCTCATTTGAGTGTCTAGATTGATAATATTTATTTGCCTGCCAAGGAATTTCTTTTAAAAGTTTTATTGGTTCATCATCTTCTACAGAAATTATGAAATCATAATTTACAGGCAAGGACCTTCTGCCCATAAATTGTTGAAAATAAGGTTTTTTTAAAGCTTGATATATTTTTTGTATATATTCCTTATCTTCATGGCTTAGACTAACAATAAATATTGCATCGCTTAAATAATATCTATTTGATACATAATTTCTTTCAAAAGTTCCATTTGCTTTATATTTTGCAGAGATTTGAAAATCCCTTAAAATCATTCCTTCTTGGTCAATTCTTGTTGCAAATAAAAGTTCATTTAATTTTTTGATATTTGTGTTGTCATCACGCTTTAATCCTAAACTCCCTGCAACGATTCCTAAAATTCCACTTTTTGAAGGATATAAGTCAGTGTGTCTTGTTTCAAAATGTGAATTTGTTCCCCATGACTGTAGTGGTCCAGCAAGTTTTAGTAAAATTGTCCTCACTTTACTCACCTTGATTATCATCAAGTAGCCCTTTTAATTTATTTGCAAAATCGTCCAATAGTTTCTTTAGATTTTCTTCATTAACTATATCTGTATCAAGATTACTAATTGCATTCAATGAAAGAACTGATGTGTATTTTGCCTTATCAACAAATTTTTCTGCTTTTTCATATTCTTTTAATAATTTTACAATTGATTGCTTAGCATAGCCTTCGTCTTTATAAGCTTTAACAGGATTTTCAAAAGCACTGACAAGGTTAACAGGTCTATCATCTCTTATAGAAATCATTACAAATTCTGGTAAAGTTGTATTTGCAAATGTATTTACTTTACCTGTTGGTAATGAATTTACAAAGGCTTCTATTAATAATTTCAAACTTTGAACTGTTTGTTCCTTATCTCCTATTTGTTTTAAAAATTCATGGATTGCCACATTTGCATAGCGATATATGGTGGATGAATTATATTCAACTGTACCTAACATGCCAGCACCTTGGCTATCTTCTTTTGACAAATCGTCTACTGCTGTAAAGAAATCAAATTCTGTTTCTACGGCATGAGTAGAAATTGCATGGGCAACTTGACATGAAGCATCTTCATTTAGTGATGGGTCATCTGCAACCATTCTGCCAAATAAGGCTATATCTATTGCTGGATTTGATTTTAAAATACCAGTTAATTCTTTCTTATCGCTAATATCATTAAGAGCTGCCTTTGCAAGCTTTTCTGCTTGAGAATTGCCCATAAAAAATAAGGCTTTAGCTTGACTTTTTGCAGTTTTAACTCCTGCATCATTGATAACTTTTTCTGCTAATTTCATTGCTTCATCATAAGATTTTCCAGGATCAAGTTTTACTATTTTTTCAGCTACAAAATCAACAATCTTAAGAGTTCTAACACCTATGTTAGACTTTTGTGAATTTTCTTTAAAATAATCTCTCATAGCTTTTTTCCAACTTTGTGAACTTACCCTTGCTCGTCTTACTCCACCATATTGAGCTGTCTTTGGACTTCCTGTGTCATCTCTATTAATATTTGATGGTGGTAAAATTTGAATTACATTGATATCTAAAAATAATCTATTTTTCATTTGTATTTTCTCCTTCTTTATTTTCTTTTTTATTATATGAGTAGTATCTTTGTGCCCAAGATATTCTCACATTTTCCTTATTACCTCTAATAAATCCGTATAAATCTTTTGCTAGTTTGCCATAATTAATCTTAACATCTGATTTTGCTTTTAAAAGCTTTATCAGTTGTCTTAAATGATGAGATAATTCATCAAAAGTTGAAGATGTTATCATAGTATTGAACCTTCTATCAATAGCCAAGGAATCATCACCTTTTCTAAGGCTATTTAATGAATAACCAAGATTTTTCCAATTATCTTCATTTTCATCCATAAGTACACTTATACTTGAACCTTGTTGATGAATTGCGTAAAGCTGTAAAGTCAATAAAATTGCATTTTCCTCTGCTGTCAGAGAACCATCTTTACTTAAAAATTCTTCAGGTAAACTTTCAAATAATATAGGCCAAACTTCTTCAGCATTACTAAGGGGCTTATTGATTGAATTTCTAATTCCGGCAAGATTAGCCCTAGTCTGTGATGACGACAAATCCTTATTTAGTTTAAATAGGATTTTATTTGTAATATTTTCAACTAAGTAAAACCTATTTTTTCTTTTTCCATGTTATTTTTATCCCTCCTATATCTTTAATGATTCTTTTAAAAAATGTTTGAATGAGTTATAACTTGTTGCTATGTTTATTATCTTATCTCCCTCAACTATTCCTTTAAAATCCCTTGTTGAAGCTTCTTCAAAATCTTTATCAGCTTGTCTTAAAACTAAATTTTTTAAAGTTGTTTTCCATTGCAAAATTTTCTTTTCTACTAGATCTTGAGATTTTATTGAGCATATCCAATCCTTAAATGGACCATCAATTGTAGAATAGAGCTCCTCTAACTTTTGAGTTTTATAAGTTTTTGATTTAATATTTCTTATTTTTATAATATTTTCAATGAAAATTCCATAAGTTTTACCTACAGAAATTTTTGTTATATTAACCATATCAATTATATGATTTTCCCAATCATTTTGATTTACATCTGTTAAGACAAAATTATTTATATTAAGATAATCTGTAAGTTCATCTATAGGTACCCATGAAGTAGCATTTCCGTCATCCTTCATTGATATAGCTTCTATTCTTAAATTAATATCTCCAATTATATCTATAAGTCTACTCTTTTTTTCATTTTTATATTCTTCCCAACTATTTTTCCATTCCATAAGACCAGGTATATGAATTTTTTCACTCGAATTTTGTGGGCTTATTAGCATGGCAAAATTTCTCCACAAGGATTCATCAGCCATATGTTTTTTTGGTGTATATTTATCCTTGTTTGGACCATTATTGTTAAATCTCCAAAGAGTCATAGGTTCTAAAAAATTATTAATATGTCTTATCTCTGGCAATTTAATAATTTTCATAGAAAATGACTTTGTAATGTCAATTTTTGGATCAATATATATTGCCCTTGACCAGTTAGTGAAGAGCTCAGATAAGTTATCCACATCTCTATATGATAGATAAGATTTTATCAAATCATCACTTGCATATTCCCAACAAGGTCTTTGTATTTTCCCATTATAAACTTCTTGAGGGTGCAAAATTGTTAAATTTAACATTAAAGTTTCAAATAAATTTGAGGCCTTAAAATATATTCCTCCTAAATCATAGGGCCATCCTTTAGAATTTGAAACCTCATATTTATCATCTCCAAAGATAGCCTTATCAGCAAGACCTGTGTAAGCTTGAAAAGTCAAAAGCCATCTGACAAGTTCATCTGCTTTTAATATTTCTTTATTAGAATTTTTTTGATATTTTGGAGAAAATAAAGAGATTTTATTGTCGCTTTCTGATATTAGTCTGTTAATATTTTTCCCACTCACTAATGTAAAAGCTGATTTTTTCCTAATATTATTTTTAATATCCGATTCATTTACCTGGAAGAAAGGATATTTATCATCAAATAGATAAAAATGATCCTTCCATTTTTCCAAGTAGGTTTTAACTATAGGCGGAAATTTTTTATTTTCCCATAAGATTGACCATGTATTAATTAATTTCTTCTTATAGTCTTTAATGTCATCTCTATCTACTTCTTCTTTTGGTATGAAATTCTCATCAAGACTTATCTGCTCATAAATTTCTCCACTTTCGTCAAACCTTGTAAAGACAGTCATAAGAACTGCCAACAAAAACCTCAACAAGACAAAATCCTGAGCCTTCATTTCGCATGCCAAATCCTTATAAGATTGAGCATTTTCAAAAATATCAATTAGTGATACTTTTATATTTTTTAGACTTTTGCTTTCAATTACTGGAATCCACTTTTCCTCTAACAAATTATATTTTCCCAAATTATCCCTCCTTTTGGTAAATTAATCCTACATCTCTCTTATATGTCAATCTATAATTATTTAAAAGAGCTGTATTATTCTCGTCAAAAATTAAACCTAAAGAACCCTTTAGCCATCTTTGGTCCTGCCAACATTTCAAAAATTTTCTATTATAATCTTCTAGTTCTTTAATAGTTTTATCAAAATTTCCATACATACTTAAAACTAATGGTAATCTCAAAGTCTGCTTAGCAATTTCCTTGCCAATCTTGGGACTTTCAATTTCCCTAGAAATATCAATATTATCTATAAAACTTCCGTAGCCTTCGCCAATTTTTTTTAGTGCTATAACTTCAATAGTATCATTTATATCTCTAACCCTAGCATAGGCTTTTTCCTCTGTTAAACTTATATCAATATCCTTAAGCCAACCAACAAGACTTTCAGTGTATTTTTCATCTTCACTATATCCTGGATCTTCAAGTTTATATACTGATGCCTTATTATTGGTTCTTCCTACTTTCACTTCAAATTCTATTTTATATTTTTCATAAAAACTCATCAAAGTTTCATCAAGAGAAATTTTTTCATCTGCGTAAACTTTTTGAACAAGTGGTGATATATCTGTTGGTATCAGTATTTCTTTTGGCAAAAAATACTGACTTCTCATTAATATATAAGGAGAATAAACAGCCTTTGTAGCATCATCAAAATCATAATCTTTATTGCATCCTAAAACATAAGCTTTAGGAACCTTATAATATGAATCCCTTTCTATATCATGTCTGTGCAGCCTTCCTATTCTTTGAATCAATAAGTCCATCGGACAAATATCGCTTATAAGGACATCAAAGTCTAAATCTAAGCTCTGTTCAATTACCTGAGTACCTATAATAATTTTTCTATACGGTCTTTTTGCATTTTTACCTACTAAATTTAAAAGCTCCCTTTCTTTTTGAGCTCTATCTGTAGCGATAAAATTTGAATGTAGTAAATAGCAGGAATCATCTCCGAATTTCTCTTTACAAATTTTGGCTAATTCTTGTGCTTGCCTTACCGTATTTAATATTACGCCTATTACTCCTTTATTCTTATATAAATCTATTAATAAATTAACTAAATTATCCTTATTTTCCCTAATTATCTTTACTTTTTTGTCCGATAATTTTTTAAATCTGTTTTTTACTTTTATAGTATCTCCATCGCTATATATAATTGAAGGATATGCAAAAGATTCTAAATCATTTGTCTTGTTAACTTTTCTCCATTTAAGTCCTCTTCCTCTCATATAAGCTCTTAACATTTCAATTCTTCTTTCAATAGGAAGAGTAGCAGATAATATGATTACTGGTATATTGTAAGCTCCCATCCATTCCAATGACATGTATAAATAATTTGACATATAGGAATCATATGCATGTACTTCGTCTAGTACTACAACTTTTCCTGAAAATCCAAGATGTCTAAGAGCTAAGTGCTTTTGTTTTAGGGACACTAAAAGAAATTGGTCACAAGTTCCAATTACAAAATCATCAAGAGATGTCTTTTTTCGACCTGAAAACCATTGATTTACAGTTAAAGCACCTCCACTTTCAGGACTATCTTGGTCTATATTTTGTGAAAGTTTCGCAAAATCTTCATTAAGAGCAGCTTTTCCATGAACCAAATGAATAGATAATCTTTCATTATTTTCCTCTGCCAAAGAATTTAGCCAATCCTCAACCCTTTTAAACATTCCGTTAGATGTTGCTTGCGTAGGAAGTCCAAAAAATAAACCACTCAATTCTTTTTTGTAGATAAGTTCTTCAACTCCAGAAAGTGCCGCCTCAGTTTTTCCTATTCCCATAGGTGCTTCCAAAATAAAAATACCTGGATTTTTACAATCTAAAATAGTTTCTGAAAAAACTTTTTGAACTTCATTAGCACTTGCAAAATTGAATCTTTTTTTATAAATATCTAAATAATTGCTTATATTGTTTATCTGCAATTTATCGCTTGTCCACCATTTGGACCAAGCATTTTCTATTCTACTGTTACTATCACAAACTTCATAAGTATCAATATCAAATAAAGGAAAATAATCTTCGTTACTTGATATCCAATCAGCCATTATCAGTAGTCCGGATAAAATAACAGATGTAGGCTTAGGAATTTTTGGCAAATCCGCAACCGAATTAAATCCCGAACTATTTAAAGCCCAATCAAAAATAATTTTCTGCTCCCTTTCCCATTTTATGTATGTTGAATTTTTTTTATCAGATGATTGAAAATAATTATATAAATACGAATCAACCTGATCTCTTACCTCTTTTAAGTAGTTAATAGGTTTACCGTGATGGGCGCCTATTATTGCACTTATATCTTCACTGACTCCGTAAAAATCTAATAAAGTTTGACCAATTATTGTGTGATGGGATTTATTTCTAAAAGCGTCAGTAAAATTACTTAAATTTGCAAATCCATCATTTTCAAGTCTTTCAACCAACAAATTATCAAAATCATTTTTCCCTATATAAGAAATTGATGTTTGAAAAACAGGGCTGGACTTACCTATATCATGACATGCACCTAAAAACGTTGAAATCTTTTTCCCATAATTTTCACCATTATCTTTTATAGATTCATTTATATAATTTTTCTGACCTTCTGAGAGCCAGTGTTCCCATAAAAGACCAATTACTTGTCTTGTGTCCTCAAGATGGACTCGCAAAGGAAGCCACTTATAAACACCATTCTTGTCATTTTTCTTAGCCCATAAAAATTTATTGATTTTATTAAATTCTGTATTCAAAATAAACTCCTATAAATTAATATTAATAAACATACATTCTATTTTTATTTTATCATAAATTTTTATCATTGCAACACCAAAGTATATATTTATCAAATTAATATATATTAGCCTATTCTAAATCTTTTTTCTTATGGTGGTTAGAAATTTTTTGATGAAAATGTTATTGCTAATTATATAACTTTCTCAAAATCGTTACTTAAAGCATTAAAAAATATTTTATCAGTATATTTTTATGTAATTAATCATAAAATCAGATAAAAAATAGGGGATAATTCAAAAAGAATAATCCCCTACTAAGTCTTTTTTTATTTTTATATAAAAATTACATATTATCTTTTACGCCGACAGCAACCATTTTTGCCTCAGCTCTAATTTCTCCACCAGCGTGCATTTCCATGCTAACTATTATTTTTCTTTCCCCAATTTCCTCAGCTTTAGCAATTACAGTAATGTCTTCTTCCATTGGTACAGGTTTTTTGAAATTGATTTCTAATCTTGCTGTAATATAACGACCGATTACAGTTTCTTCTGTAAGTTCAAGATTCTTATTTCTGTGGTTAAACCAAGCGGCTGAAGCGGTTCCATGACAGTCGAAAATCATAGCAATCATTCCACCAAAAAGATTTTTTGGAACCCCGCCTGTGTACATCTTATCAGGTCTTACTGTGCAGATACATTCATCCCCACTTTCGCTAGGATAAGACTTCATATGTAAACCATCTTCATTTTTAGGACCGCAACCCCAGCAATATTGAAATCTAGGTCCGTAAGTTTCTTGAATAGCAATTTTTTTATTTTCTTGTGACATAATTTACTCCTTTATAAAAATCTACATAGTCTCACAATGAATATATTACCATATTTATAATTGATTTTAAATAAATTGAATCCAGAAGACATCATTATATAATTATTTCTAATAAATTTTAATATTTATTTTTTGCAAACCAAGGTATAACACGATTGACGTCCTTACAATAATCTATATACTCCTTGCCAAATTTTTCCCTTAACCATTTTTCTTCAGTATTTTTCATCAAAACTGTTAAAAATATCCAAAAGAAAAAAGGTAAAACTAATAAAATATAATTCATAGATAAAAATAAAACTCCAGTAAAAATAAATAAAAAAGCTGAATATATTGGATTTCTAACTATACTATAAATTCCATCTTTTAAAAGTATTCCTTGCTGAACTTTCTTATTTACTTTTTGTATTATGACAGCTCTAACCCACAAGTAAATACCAAATATTATAAAAACATATGCCAATAAGTTAAAAATACTATGTAACATCATTTCTTTTTTTATTGTAGCGAATTTGAAGTGACCATTTTTAATAAGTAATAATGATAATAAAGTAATAATCAAACAAGTGATCACATAAAAAGGTCCAACCCCAAAAATCGGCAAATTATTTTTATTTTTCATTATTTATCACCCCTATATTTAAGTTAATTTTATTATAAAATTAATAAATTTCAAATTATTACAAAAGCATATCGTAATTATTTTAAAAATTTTTCTAGGACTCCTTTATAGAAATATATAAAATAAAGAATTTCATTAATCAAGTATTTATAAGTAATTATAAAGCTTTCCCCATAGAAAATAGTTTTCCATTTTCAAAATCAAATTTACAAATAAAAATTTTTTATATGATATACTAATCTTAGAAAAATTTAGAAAATGGTGGTATTATGTCTTTTAAGTGGAAATACAAAACCCCTGAACAGTTTGATGACCTGATGATGATTAGTGATGGCGAAAATTTAACTGCTTTATTTTTTATTAACTCTTGCTATCCTTATAAAGTAAAAGAAGATTTGCAAATTAAAAACTTACCAATATTTGATAATACTTGCAAATGGCTTGAAGAATATTTTTCCGGCTCTCTTCCTAATTTTACACCTAAGATTAAAATTAATAATTTAACTAAATTCAGGAAAAAAGTATCGGATATAATGGCACAAATTCCCTATGGCAAAACAATTACTTATTCAGATATTGCTTGTAAAATAGCAATAGAAAGAAAGATCAATAAAATGTCTTCCCAAGCTGTTGGTGGAGCTGTTGGTTTTAACCCAATATGCCTGATAATTCCCTGCCACAGAGTTGTTGGAAAAAATGGAAGTTTAACAGGTTATGGTGGCGGTATTAAAAATAAGTATTATTTATTAAAACATGAGAACAATGATATGAGTAAATTTTTTATTCCAAAAATGAGGACTTGTCTATGAAAAGATGCAAGTGGTGCAATTTAAATAATAAATTATATGTAGACTATCATGATAATGAATGGTGCGTGCAAAATCATGATGATTCTTATTTATTTGAGATGCTAATTTTAGAGTCATTTCAGGCTGGTTTATCCTGGGAAACTGTGTTAAACAAAAGGGAATATTTTAGAGAAGCCTATGATAATTTTGATATTGAAAAAATAATATATTATGATGAAGATAAAATAAAGGAATTATTAGAAAATAATAAAATAATCAGAAATAAACTTAAGATAAAATCAAGCATTTCTAACGCAAAAATTTTTAAAGATATTCAAAAAGAATATGGAAGTTTTTATAATTACCTAAAAAGTTTTACTGGTGAAAAGATAATTTATGAAACAGGACAAACTTCCAATATAATTTCGCAAAACATATCCAAAGACCTAAGAAAAAAATCAATGAAATTTGTCGGACCCACTATTATTTATTCTTACCTTCAAGGGACAGGTTTTATATACTCCCATGAAAAAGATTGTTTCTTATATAGGAAAAGTAATGAAAAAAATTTATAATATTAACAATAAGAAAAATATAAAATGAAATGTGGTTTGAACGAATATCCAAACCACAAATTAATTTTTAGTTGAATTTTTTATAAATTATTTTTCATGCTATTGAATTTACATCTTTTCAGTAAATTTAATATAGTATTGAGTATAAATTTATTATTTTGCAACATTTTTTTGCAAATTATTACAAGACTTTATGAGGATTGATATTAAACTTACAGCCAAAATTATATGACCTATGCCAGCAAAACCTGCAAGTAGCTCTTCTGAATATATTTTTACAGATGAAGCTGTTATTTGATATATTCCTCTTACTATAAATGACGATATAAAATAAACTAGACTTATAATATAAATCCCATATATTTTTTTAATTTTTCTATATTTAAGTCCTCAATTCTATATAAAATATATAAAATAAAGGAAAATAAAAATCCTAAGATTAAAGTGTGCCCATGGGCTAAAGAAAGACTTGTAAAGGCTTGATAAGAAAATAATTTTGTAAATTCTCTATAAAAAACGCCTAAAATCATGCTTAATATCAAGGCACTGATTGCAGATTTAAAAAGTTCTTGATTTTCAAACTCAGGAACTTCTATTTTATATAAGTGGTAAACAATTAAAATATAGCATACTGTCTTTGGCAACATAAAGGCTCCAAAAATAGGTAAAGCCTCTGAAAATACTATAACTAAGGAATAAAAAAAGAAACTTCCCGCAATTAAATAGGATATATTTTTCATGTATGACAAATTTTTATCCTTATATATCCAAGTTATTAATAAAATACCAATTATTAAAAAAGGAACATTTCTTAATATTGACATATAATATGGGCTTACACCGCCCCAATTGTTTGCTGGTAAAAGTAAAAATATTATTCTTAAAATAAAGAAAATAAATAAAGTTAAATTTCTAAATCTATTAGTCTTACCACCTGATAACTTATAGTAATAATAAAAAATCATATAGAATATAGTCATAGTAAAGCTAGTAACCATCATTCCATAGGATAAATAGACTCTATTAGCTTCAAGCCCCCCTGCTGAGAGGTGACCATAAATTCTTGGTAATAGATGAAAAGCATCACCAATAACTAATAGAAAGGACATAATAGCTAAAACTCTTGGTCTTTTACCCCTCTCCAAGAGCAAACGAATTGAAAAACCCATGACCAATAACAAATAAAACAGGTCAAAATATACTTCTATAATTTTATACATAATTTATCCCTCCCATAATAAATTTTACTAATTCTTCATATTCACAAATAAACCTATCCTTATCCCAACTATCTTCAAATAACTTTTGCATAAGCATATGAATAAGCCAGCCAATTATATTTAGCCTTTTATTCTCATACATCAATTTAATATCTAAAGAATCTTTTTTAGAACCTTGATATTTACGCCAATTACGTTCAAGCTGGGAATTCCAGCTCAGATACCTATTGTGAAGCAACTTGTAATTTTCGTCCTTATAAATTTCTTCATATAAAAAATCTCTGTAAGTTAGAAGAACATCTTTCAAGTTGTCCTTATTTTTTAAATATAGTTTTAAAAATGCTAAATGTATATAATTAATTTTTTTATCCAATACATAAAAATACGCATCTTCTAAACTTTCAAAATACTGATAAAAACTCCCCCTAGGAATTTGAAGCTTTTGAACAATATCTTTGACTGTTGCCTGATATAAATTTTTATCTTTAAATTCTTCTATAAGACCTTCAGTAATTAAATTTTGTTTATTTTCTTTTAACCTGAAAAATGTTTCCTTCGGCATATTTTATTCCTTCCTACAAGAATTGCATAAGTTTTATGACACTGTGTCATAAATAATATACAATTTTTTTTAACCTTAGTCAAGAAATAAAAAATTCTTATACACGGAATTGTTTATTTTTAATTTTATAACTCTTACTTTGACCTATAATAATTACTTGAAATATTAGTAAATTTTATTTGCTTATTTTTCTAATCATGGTAAAATACTATTCATATTTCAAATTTTACAAGGGAGGAAAATAAGATGAAAAAAAAGACAGGATTTACTGGTCAACTCGGCTTTATTTTTGCTGCAGCCGGTTCTGCTGTAGGTGTCGGTAACCTATGGAGATTTCCATATCTAGCAGCAAAAGATGGTGGTGGGGTTTTTCTTCTCATTTATCTCCTTTTGGTTTTCACTGTAGGCTTTGTACTTTTGACAAATGACCTTGCTATTGGGCGAAGAACTGGCAGAAGTGCCATTTATGCTTATGAAAGCATAAGAAAAAAATGGAAATTTTTAGGTATAATTACTTTTTTGGTTCCTGTTATTATAATGACCTACTATGCAGTTATTGGTGGATGGATTTTAAAATATATTGCTTTGTTTTTGAATGGAAATGTTGATGTTGCTGCTCAAAATAACTGTTTTTCAAATTTTATTTCATCTAAAAATTCTGTATATTATAGTTTAGTTTTTATGGCTCTTACTGCAATTATTGTTTATAGTGGTGTTGACAAAGGTATTGAACGAGTTTCAAAAATAATAATGCCAATACTTCTTGTTATGATTATTGGAATTGCAATTTATTCTTTAACTCTTAAAACAACTACTGATAACGGACAAGTTAGAACTGGACTTCAAGGGCTTGCAATTTATTTAAAACCCGACCTTACTGGAATGAATATCAGTAGATTTTTACAAATTAGCCTTGATGCCATGAGTCAACTTTTCTTTTCACTTAGTGTTTCTATGGGAATTATGATTACTTATGGATCTTATGTTAATAAAGATGTTGATCTTCAAAAATCTGTTTCGCTGATTGAGCTTATGGACACAGGTGTTGCAATTATTGCAGGTGTTATGATTATTCCAGCTATCTATGTTTTCTCCGGCGTCGATGGTATGTCAGCCGGTCCAGGACTTATGTTTATTTCTTTGCCTAAAGTTTTTTCTCAAATGTTGGCAGGAAGATTTATTGGATTTGTTTTCTTTGTTCTTGCAGCCTTTGCAGCTCTTACTTCCTGCATCTCAGTTTTAGAAAGTCTTGTTGCAAATTATATTGAAATACTTAATGCACAAAGACAAAGAGCAACTGTAGTAGTTTCTATTATTTATTTGATCGCAACTGCTATTATTGCCCTTGGGTATAGTGTATTTTATGTTGAAGTTATCCTGCCAAACGGTTCTACAGGTCAACTGCTTGATATTATGGATTATATTTCCAATAGTTTTATGATGCCATTTATATCCTTCTTATCTTCTATATTTATCGGTTGGGTTATAGGTCCAAAGTGGATTATTGAAGAAGTGGAAAGAAATAACAAAGCCTTTAATCGCAAGGTGCTTTATACCTTTGTCGTAAAATATTGTCTACCTATAATTATGTTTATTCTATTTCTTCAATCTACTGGTCTTTTTAATTATTTTAAAGGCTAATTAAGGATTTTTTATACAAAAATAAAAGTGATGAAACAAAACAGTCAATTCTTTTGTCTTCATCCCTTTTTTATATATTAGTTTTAATCAATTCTTTCAAATACCATTGTAGCTTGAATCTTATCTCCACCAAGAAAACCTTTTGAACCTGAAGATGATGTTGTGATAGTATGCAATCTATAACCTAAAGCTGCTTGTTTATTTATAGCTGCTTGAAGATTTGTTAAACTTGATGTTCCTGAACCAGTACCTAAAAATTTTTCTGTTAGAACAACTTGTAAAACCACATATTTGTCATCATTTCCACCAACTGCTTTTCCTGTTTTCTCATCCCATGCCATAATATTACCTCTCTTTTAAAAATTTTCATTACTAATAAGTTAATATATTCTGATTTTAAACATAAAACATATTCTTGACAAGTTAATTTATTATTTTTCTAATTAAAACTAATTAAAAATTTATAACAAAAATATAATGACAATGAATAGTTTTTTATGAAATCATTATAAATTAATTTCTCAACAAAAGTCTTATTTAATTTACTATGCTATAATCATTAGGGAGGTTTATTATGAATAAAAACAATTTAAAAACAAATAAAATATTAAAATTTTTCTCAGTATTTCTTATCGTAATTGTACTAATTATAACAAATTTATTTTTTGGAAATCCCATCTCAAAAACCATAGTAAATATTAATGCCAATAAATACATTGCAAAAAATTACAAGGGTCTAGACCTAAAAACAAATAAAGTTATTTATAATTTTAAGGATGGCTATTATGATATTAATTTACAGGATAAAAATAGCATTGATTCCAACTTCACCCTTTCCTTTGACAGTTTTGGAAGATTAAAATTTGATACATACGGTGATAGAATTTTTAATACTTATAGAAGATTTTTGTATAGTCTTAATAACTATGGCAAAAAACTTGAAAAAGAAAATAATTTATCCTATGAGATTTCTTTATACCCGACTGAAGAAAGCGATTTGGAAAGCAAACTTTCTTTAGACCAAAAATTTCTTATAGAGAATTTTCCTGCTGATGTAGAAGTAAATTCAATAACCTATTCAAAAAAACCTAATATAGAAGAAGCGATTAAGATATTGCAAAACACTCAAAAAATTATGGATACTACTGACTTAAAAGTTACAAAATACAGCATAATTATGATTCCACAAGAAAATAAGAAAAAAGATGGACAAGCAGGAAGTTGGAAAAATTCCCTTAGTATTTTTGATATACCTGATTATATAATAAGAGATAATAAAATAAGTGAACTTGAAAAATTATATAAAATTCAGTCTGAAACCGTAAAAAAATAAATGAAGTTAAAATTAATTTCAATTAACATAATTTTTAATTTTTTAGGATATAATTTTTAATTCAATTACTTAATCTTTTCTTAATCTAAAGTGTAATTTGTAAATAAATAATATGAATTTATTTTGTAATTTTAAAAAATCAATTCGTAAACTTAAAGATAAAAGATACTTCAAGTCCTTTATCTTTATTTTTTATGGAAAAAGTTCCATCATGCAACTCGGCAATCTGTTTAGATATAAAAATACCCAATCCATGTCTTGTAATGTTGGTTAGGTCATCTTTTTTTATTTTTTCTATACTATTTTCAGATATTCCTCCACCCTCATCTAATATGCTGATCAATAAGTTATTATTATCATCTGAAATTCTTACTTGAATTTTACCCTCTGTATAAATAAGGGCATTTTTTAAAATATTTTCAAGCATCCTATAAAATAAATTTGCATCCATATTAATCTTAATATTTTGGTCTTTTACCTTGCTTTCAAAAATTATTTCTCTGCCAGGGTTTTCATTTAGTTTATCCACTATAAGTTTTCGTATAACTTTTAAGGGACTTTCTAGCTTAAAGTTTTCCTTATCTATGTTTGAAAGGGACAAGGTGATATTTAATCCCTCTAAGATATTTGAAATTTTTAAAACTTGGTCTTTTATATTTTGTGTATCAATATCTTCCTTATTTTCTTTACTTAATTCCCATGAAATTTTTGCAAGTGGCGTTCTCACATCATGACTAAGCCCTCGAATCCACTTGCTTTGAGATTCTTTTAAATTATTGTATTTTTCATTTGCTTGATTTATGCTAAAAGCCAGTTCTTTCAATTCTCCATATTCATCTAACTTCTGATAGTCATCTTCGTAAAGAGTATCTATTGCTCTTTGAAAGGGTAAGATGTTTTTAAAAATTTCTTTAATGTCAATCTTATAAATGACATAGACAAAGACTAAAAATAAAAGTAAAGAGAATGCAATCAGCTTTATATTAAAAATAAAGTTCTCGTAATTATAATAATTAAAAGGAAACTTATCTAAAGAGTTTTTAGGATAGGCAAATACAAGCAATCCATCTCCAACAATGTAGGTGAATACAGGATAGTCATTCAAATAATACCTTGTGAATCCTGCAACATCTCTAAGTTCAAACTTATTTTTAACTACTTTTGGTTTATTAAAACTTTCAATTATTTTGCCTTCCCTATCAAGCCTTATTGCCCAAATATTTTCTCTTTTTAAAAATTCTTTATTTTTTTCGCTTAGGTAAAGATCACTTTTATTATTTTCTACATAGGAATAAACATCATCAGGTTTTGGATATTTATTATATAATCTGTAGTTTAGATATAGAAAAGTCATAAGTAAAAATATTAGCAAAAACATCAAAAAAAGTATTCTGATAACAATTTTTTTAAATCTTTTTATTATATAATTAAACATTATTCATCCTCTTTAACTAGCTTATAGCCAAGTCCCTTTATAGTAATTAAAATTTTTGGCTCTCTTGGATTATCCTCTAGCTTTTCACGAAGCCTATATATATGGGTTATTAATGTATTCTCGTATCCGTAAGAGTCTTTCCATATATATTCTAAAATTTTATCAATTGACACTATCATATTCATATTTTCACATAGGTAATCTAAAATTTTAAATTGCGTAGCCGTTAGTGCAATCTCTTCTCCATTTTTTTCAATAACTCCCTTAGATTTATCAAAAATCACATTAGAAAAATATA
The DNA here is from genome assembly GCF_000179335.1 of Peptoniphilus sp. oral taxon 836 str. F0141. Classification (NCBI taxonomy): domain Bacteria; kingdom Bacillati; phylum Bacillota; class Tissierellia; order Tissierellales; family Peptoniphilaceae; genus Peptoniphilus; species Peptoniphilus sp. oral taxon 836. The sequence continues at coordinate 31,078 of NZ_AEAA01000028.1, read as the reverse complement.
TCTTATCTTCTTTTTTTATTTTTTTACTCCTCCTCAACACTGCATCAATTCTCCAAAGCAGTTCATCTGGAAAGAAGGGCTTTACTATATAGTCATCTGCCTTATTTTCAAAACCTTCCCTCCTATCATCAATTCCATCAAGGGCAGATAAAATTATAACAGCCACATCAGAGCTCTTTCTAACTTCTTTTAATAAATCAAAACCACTTCCATCAGAAAGCATCAAATCCAAAACTATTAAATCAATTTCATTGTTTTCTAATTTAAATTTTGACTCCTTTAAATTTTTAGCAGTATAGATTTTTTTAAAACCCTTATTTTTCAAAAAATTATATAAATTTTCCAATAAACTTTTTTCATCATCGACTATTAATATGGAAAAATTGTTTCTAAAATCCATTAAATCACCCTCATTATGATTATTATACAACATTTATTAGATTTCTTTTACTTTGTGATGTAAAAGTGAGATTGGTTAAACCTTATTTTTATCCACGATTGCTATTATTTTTTTAGGAGGAATATTAATGGAAAAAATATTGGAAATAAAAAATTTAAAAAAATCCTATAAAAATAGACTTGTCTTAGATTTAGATTCCTTAGTGATAGAAGAAAAATCTATTTTTGGTCTGATAGGAAAAAATGGAGCTGGCAAGTCAACTCTCATGAAACTTATACTTGGACTTGTAAAAAAAGACCAAGGCACAATTAAAGTATTTGGATGTCAATTAAATTCAAAAAATCAAAAAGATATAAACAAAAATCTCGGTGCTTTAATTGAAAATCCTTCATTTTATGACCATCTAAGTGCCTACGAAAACTTAGAAATAATTTGTCAGCTAAAGGGAATAAAAAATGATGATATTTCAAAAACTTTAGACCTTGTTGGCCTTAAAAATATCGGCAAGAAGAGATTAAGAGAGTATTCACTGGGTATGAAGCAAAGACTTGGTATAGCCATTGCACTAATTGGTAGTCCCAAACTTTTGATTTTAGATGAGCCTATAAACGGACTAGATCCTCAGGGAATCGAAGAAATGAGAAATCTTTTTAAAAATATTGTAAAAAATACGTCCACAAGCATCCTAATATCTTCACATATTCTTGATGAAATAGAAAAAATATCTACTCACATAGGAATACTTAAAGAAGGAAAATTAACCTACAAGGGAAGCTTGGAAGAATATAGAAAACTCCACCCTCCATATATTTCTATTATTACATCAGATAACAAAAAAACTCTACTTCTATTAGATCTTGATGAAAATAGAATGGATGGTAAAAAGATAATTTTAGGTAAAAAATCAAACCAAGAAATTGCAGATATAGTAAAATTTTTGAATGGAAAAGTAGATATATATAGGATTGAGGAAGAAAAAGAAAGCCTTGAACAATTATTTATTCAAGAAAGCAGGTCATAAGATGAAAAATTTAGAAAGAAAAAAAAATAAAAGACTTGGAATATTTTTCTTAATAATAATAGTATTTTTTGCTCAGATGTTAATAGTAGGCGGAATTAGTCATTCAAATACTTTTGCACAAGGAAAATATCCGCTTTTTTATATCATTGATACTTATTTATTTATATCTTTACTCATAAATCCCATATTGATATCGTCGCTGGTAAAAAAAGTCATGGAAATTGAAGAAAAAAATAATATGTGGCAGATGCAAATAATGCTTGGAGAAAAAGTTAATTCTATACTTATTGATAAATTTAAAAATTTATCTTTTTCCTTAGTTTTATTACAAATATCAGAATCTATTGTATTTATATTACTTGCAAAAAAATCTGTCAATTTCATTGTCAATAGAGAAATAATTTTAAGATTTAGTCTAGTAAACCTAACGGCTCTACTCATAAATTTATTTTTATTAGTTTTATTTATAATAATAGAAATGAAAACAAAAAAAGTCTACACCCTGTCCTTTATTTCTATAGTAGGAGGACTTACAGGGATTATTACCATGCTAACATCAAACTTCCTAACATTTTTTAATCCCTTTGCTTGGATGGCAAGTCTTTTAAATATTTCTTATGTAAAAGAAGGGAGTAAATTTGTTCAGGTCTTAAATCCAATAAATTTCTATACCTTAATAATTGCCCTTATATTTTTAATCTTCGGCATTATTTATCTAAAAAAAATGAAATCTTACATTCTATACAAGGACTAGGAGGAAAAATGTTAAGAATAGAATTAAAAAAAATAAAATTTATAAATATTTTGCTGGCAAGCCTTATAATACCCTTACTAGCCAATGCTTTTGGACTTATAAACTACATGGCAAATAGAGAAAGCTTAACTCATCAGTGGCAAAGTCTGTGGACACAGGTAAGTTTATTTTACTTTTCATTTTTCTATATACCCCTAATTGCAATTGTAATTGCCAGTTTATGGTCATCAGAACACAAGGCTGGACTTAAATTTATTAGAATGAGTCCAAAGAAAAATATGGCATTTATAACAGCAAAGATTATTTTAGCCCTTATAATAATAAGCCTTTGTCAAATATATTTTTTGATCTTATTTTATATGGGAGGAAAATTTATAGGAAATTTCTCTAGGGCAGACTTTGGTATATATTTTTACTATATAATCCTTAGCATATTTTTGGCACTACCGATTATTGCGATTTTTTCATCCCTTGCAATAAGAATAAAGTCATTTGGGATAATCGTTCTTTTATCTGTAATCTTTACCATGGTGGGATTTGCTTTTGCTTATAAATCTCTAAAAATAATAGGCTTGAGTTTTTTGGCAATTGAAGCCAATAACTTTAGATTTATAAATTCATATGATTTTATATTATTAGGTCTTTTTGCAATAGGAGAATTTATAATATTTATATATCTTTCAAACAAATTTTTAAGGTATGAGAATAAATAATTTTAAATAGGGACTTATATTGAATTATTAATAGTTCAAAAAGTCCCTTAATTTTTTTATATAATAACTTTAGCTTATATAAAAAATCCATCTTATATTTTAATTAAATTTTTAAAAATTAACTTAACCTCATTAAGCCTTCAACAATTCAATAATTTCATCTTGTGCCTCTCTACCTTCTCTAAAAAATCTCACCAAGGGATAACAGTGGCACATTCCCTTGCCCACAATAATTTCATAGGGAACATGGTATTTTTCCATAGCTTTTTGAAATTCTCCGGCAAAGGCATAAAGACATTCATTTTCCCCAAAATAAAAATAAATTTTTGGAAAATCAGTAAAATCTCCCTTTGTTCCGTCTAACATATACTCAGGTAAGTCTTTATCTCCCTTTGCGATTTCTCTTGCAGTTTTAAAATAGGTAGGATCAATTATGATGTCTTTATGGTCAAGGGCATTTACTTTTTCCCATACTTCTTTATTTTCCTCAAGACTTAAATCTAAAACCCCACCGGGAGATACTGAAATTATTTTACCAGCCATTGGTAAAGGTCTTCCAAGTGCGTTATTATGTAAAAAAATTCCAATAGAAATACAAGCTCCCGATGAAAAACCAAGGACACTAATGTTTTCTGCCCTATAAGTTTCTGTCATTAATCTATAAGCTTCAAAAGAAACTTCATATGTAGTATCCACCTTTACATCTTCTGAACACAGAGGATAAAATAAGAACCAAACATCCTTACCTGTTTTTTTCATTATTCTTTCAGCCAAAGAAAAATCCAGTTTATCTGGTTGTGTAATCATTCCTCCACCAAAAAGATAAAGAATTGCCCCATTGGATGGTTTTTCATTTTTTTGATAAGATATTATTCTATATCCCATAACATCTCTATCAAAAATATAATAATTTTTCCTTTTAGCCCTCTTCATAGCCTTATCAAAATCAAAAACTAATTTTGCATTTTCCCCTCTTGCATATTCAAGAATTTCATCTTTATTCATCAGAAAAATTTTTTTAACCCCAAGAAGTCTTACTATTCCCGCTGAAATTTTATAAATTAAACTCATATTACACCTCCGCTTATCATAAAATACTTAGCTTTAAATTAATTTTCAAAAAAACTCTTAAACATTTGTCCATGACATTGATATTATTTATCATCTATATTATACCATCTTTACTTACAATTAAATTAATGATTTATTAAAAAAATAAATGTAATTAAAAGCTTTACCAAAAACATAAATATAATTACCTTCTCTTGCAAAAAAATTGACATATACACATAAAAAGGAATTAAAAAAATGGACTCATCATGAGTCCATTCTTGATTTTTATTTTATTTTCTCATCAAATATTGATAACTGCCAAGGGCTGCTGTTGCTCCGCTTCCTTGTGCAATTACTATTTGTTTAAAAGCGCTGTTAGTGCAATCTCCTGCAGCAAAAACTCCAGGCATACTTGTTGCTCCAACTTGATCTACAAGTATCTCGCCTCTTTTATTCTTTTCTATTCCGTCAATCCATTCAGTAACAGGTACCAATCCAACTTGAATAAAGCAACCATCAGTCGCTTCTTTATGAGTTTGTCCACCTATTCGGTCTTCATAAACAATGCTTTCAAGTTTTTCTTTACCTTCTAGGGCTTTTGTTTGTGCATTAGTAACTACACGAACATTTTTCAAAGTTTTTAATTTTTCTTGAAGGACTGAATCCGCTTTTAATTCTGGTAAAAATTCCAAAACTAAAACTTCTTTTGCTAGTCCTGCAAGATCAATTGCAGCCTCTATTCCTGAATTACCTCCACCAATGACGGTAACTTTTTTGTTTTTAAAAAGTGGACCATCGCAGTGAGTACAGTAGGCAACTCCCTTATTTCTAAATTCAATTTCTCCAGGAATTCCTATCAAACGCCACTTAGCGCCTGTAGCTATAACTATAGATTTAGCTTGAAGCTCACCTGAATCTGTTTTAATTTTTATAGGATCAGCTTCTTGGATAGATTCAACTTCAACTTCATCTATTATATCAACCTTATATTTTAAAACATGTTCTTTTACAGCTTCCATAAATTTTGGACCTTCTGTATAGGCAAAACCTGTAATATTTTCAATGGCTAAAGTTTCCTTTACTTGACCTCCAAAATCTTTTGCTATAAGTCCAGTTTTGATTCCCTTTCTTGCTCCATAAATTGCTGCAGTAGCACCAGCTGGACCACCGCCAATTACAAGAAGGTCATAAACTGGTTTATCTTTTAGTGAAGGTCCTTCCTTTTGTCCAGTTACCAAATCAAGAATTTTGTTTAGGTTAATTTTTCCATTGTAAAAACTTTTACCATTCAAAAAACTTGCTGGAACTGCCATAACTCCAAGTCCATCAACATATTCTTGGAAGCTTGCTCCATCTACCATACGGTGGCTGATTTTTGGATTTAAAACAGCCATAATATTTAAAGCTTGAACTACTTCCGGACAGTTGTGACAACTTAAGCTGACTACTGTTTCAAAAGATAGTTCTTTATCTATTGATTTAATCCTTCTAACTTGATTATCATCAATCTTAGGTGGGCGGCCGCTTATTTGTAAAAGTGCCAACACAAAAGATTCAAATTCATGACCAAGTGGAACTCCGGCAAAGCTTATTCCAGATCTTCCATTTGATGAAAGACTAAAACATGGGCTTAGGTTTAATTTTTTTTCTTCAATTTTTAAAAGATCTGATAGTGAAACAATTTCTTCTACAAAAGTTTTAACTTCTTTTGACTTTTCAGAATCATCTAAGCTTAGAGTAAATACAACTTCTCCTTCAAGAAGTTTCAAATACTCTTTTAGCTGATTTTTTAAATTTTGGTCTAACATTAGATCTTACCAACTAAGTCAAGACCTGGAGTCAAAGTTTTGCCTGATTCTTTCCATTTTGCAGGGCAAACTTGTCCAGGATTTTCACGAACGAATTGAGCAGCACGAAATTTATCATAAACTTGGCTTGCATCTCTTCCGATTCCGTCTGCATTAACTTCTACAGTTTGAATAACTCCGTCTGGATCTATAATAAAAGTTGCACGTTGAGCAAGTCCTGCTTCTTCATCTAAAACATAAAAATCTCTAGCAATTGATTTGTGAGGATCAGCTAACATTGTAAATTCCAATTTGCTGATAGCTTCTGAATGGTCATGCCATGCTTTATGCACGAAATGTGTATCGCAAGACATAGAATAAACTTCTACTCCAAGAGATTGTAATTTTGCATATTGATCTTGCATATCTTCAAGTTCTGTTGGGCAAACAAATGTGAAGTCTGCTGGGTAGAACATAAGAACATTCCACTTACCTTCAAAATCCTTATTAGATACTGTTACAAATTCTTCTTTTTTTGGGTTATAGCCATTAGTAACAAACTCTGGCATTTTCTTTCCTACTTGTGACATTTATGTCCTCCTTTTAATTTTAATTTATATAAAGTTTTTTGATACTTTTTATCTTTGTATTTATACCCAAGATAAACTTTTTTACCCACTTAAAAAATTTATATAAACTTTTTTAAATGAATACTTATAAGACTATATATTTTAATATTAGAAATATATTAAGATGCCATAAATATATAAATGAATCCCTTACATCAATTTATTTCTATATTAAGATATTAATCTTATTTTTTACCTATTATTATATATCCTTATAAAATAATTCTAAACATAATAAAATTTAAAATCCGAATAATTAAAGCATAATTATAATTTTTATTGAACCTCAATATATCTATTACATAAAGTTATGGCTAATCTTGTGAGGGGTTTAAATTTCCCATATTTAATTTAATATCGAGATTTTTATATATTTTTCAAATTTTTTCATTGGATAAATTTAATATAAGCACTATCTGTATATACACTTGACTTGTCTTATATTCTTTTGTGTAATATAATTCTAATTAAATTTTATTAGGAGATAGACTGAAATTGGAAAATTTAAAAGATTTAAAGTTTAATGATAAGGTGCAATTACTAAATAGGTTAAAGGCTGAAAAAGACGCTGTCATTCTTGCCCACTATTATGTCAATGAGGATATACAAGCTGTAGCTGATTATATTGGGGATTCTTTTTTTCTTGCTCAAAAAGCAACTGAGCTTAAAGAAAAGACAATAGTTATGGCTGGTGTTTACTTTATGGGAGAAAGTGTGAAAATTCTAAATCCAAGTAAAAATGTATTGATGCCTGATATTGATGCTGATTGCCCTATGGCGCACATGGTTAGTGTTCAAAAAATTAAAGAAGTTAGAGAAAAATATGATGATTTGGCAGTTGTAACTTACATAAATTCTACTGCTGAAATTAAGGCTTATTCAGATATTTGTGTTACATCTTCGAATGCTGCAAAAATTGTAAATAAGTTAAAGGAAAAAAATATATTTTTTATTCCGGATAAAAATCTTGGTGATTATGTAAAAAAATCTTTGCCAGATAAAAACATCATTTTAAATGATGGCTATTGCCCCGTTCATGATGAAATTGATGCTAGTGATATTAAGGCTTATAAGGGTAAGGTGAAAATTTTTGCCCATCCTGAATGTAGAAAGGAAGTTTTGGACTTAGCTGATTTTATTGGCTCTACTAAAGCTATTATTAATGAAAGTGGCAAATATGATGATGTTTTAGTTGTCACAGAGGAAGGAATTTTCACAGAATTAAAGAAAAGATTTCCAAACACAAATTATAGAAGGTTAATAAACAGACCAATTTGTAATGATATGAAAAAATTAACTTTGGATAAGGTTATAGACGTAATAGAAAATAATAAAAATCAGGTGAATGTTAGTGAAGAAATCAGTAGTAAAGCTTTAATACCTCTAAAAAGAATGTTGAAATTAGGAGCATAAAATGAAAAAATATGATGTTTTAATTATCGGTTCAGGACTTGCTGGAGTTAGCACTGCCTTGGAATTAAGTAAGAATTATAAAATTGGACTTGTTACAAAGAAAAAATTAGCAGATTCTAATTCCTATCTTGCCCAAGGGGGCATAAATGTTTTAAAGGATGAGTCTGATAGAAAAACTTTTATTGAAGATACCTTAAAGGCAGGTCATTATAAAAATAGCCTGCAAGCTGTTGAGATGATGGTTGATAAGTCACAAGATGCAATAAAATTTTTAATTGATCTCGGTGTTGAATTTACAAAGAAGGACGGGAAACTTGAATATGCACAAGAAGGTGGTCATTCTATCGCCAGGGGACTTCATATTGATGATGAAATCGGAAAAGGAATTTTAGATGTCCTATATGAAAAAGTAAAATCAAGATCTAATATAGATATATTTGAAGATACTCCGATTGTTGATATTATTGTAAATAATGGTAAGTGTTATGGAGCAAGATCTTTGGATGATGTTTTTGTTTCAACAAATGTTGTTCTTGCAACAGGTGGTCTTGGAGGAATTTTTAAGAAAAGCACAAATTTCCCTCATATATGTGGCGATGGTTATGCTATGGCAATAAAAAATGGTGTCAAGTTAAAAGATATTTCTTATATTCAGTTCCACCCTACTTCTCTTTATGAGGAAAATGTTGAAAGGCAATTTTTAATTTCTGAGTCTGCAAGGGGCGAAGGAGCCCAACTCTTAAATCATAAATCTGAGAGATTTACTGATGAAATGAAGCCTAGAGATATTGTGGCAAAGGCTATACTAAAAGAAATGGAAAAAGAAGGAGTGGACTTTGAATATTTATCAATGAAGCCACTTGGAGAAGATAGGATTCCTAATAGATTTCCTATGATTTTTAAGGAATTAAAAAATAGGGGTATAGATTCAAGATATGATAATATTCCTATAGTGCCTTGTCAACATTACACTATGGGCGGTATTGAGTGCGACATAAATGGCAAAACTAATTTACAAGGACTATTTGCAGTTGGTGAAGCTGGAAATGTTGGCATTCATGGTTCAAATAGGCTTGCTTGCAATTCACTTCTTGAGTGTGTGGTTTTTGGTAGAATCTTAGCAGATTATTTAAATGAAAATAAATTTGAAGATAAAGAAATAGATTTTAAAATTACTGATGAAAAGATTGATAAAGAAAAGACAAGTGAAATTATTTTTGAAAGGATAAGAGAGGATGAAAAAGCTAAATCCATTTCTAATTGACAAGTATATCATATGTGCCTTAAAGGAAGATATGAACAGTGGAGATATTACAACTGATTCGATTTTAAAAAATGAAAATGCTCAAATAAATCTAATCGCAAAAGATAAGGGTATTATAGCTGGTCTTGATGTATTTGAACGGGTATTTGAAATAATAGATTCAAATTCATATTTTGAATTTAATTTTTCAGATGGAGATGAAGTCAATAAATCTGACTTAATAGGAACAATAGATGCAAAAGCGAGTGCAATACTAAAGGCTGAAAGGACTGCCTTAAATTTTTTACAAAGAATGAGTGGAATTGCCACATATACTAAAAAAATGGTTCATGCCCTTGGTAGTTGTCATGTGAAAATTTTAGATACTAGAAAAACAACACCCAACATGAGAATTTTTGAAAAATATGCCATAACTTTGGGTGGAGCCTATAATCACAGATATAACTTGTCTGATGGAATTATGATAAAAGACAATCACATAGATGCTGCCGGTGGAATAAGAAATGCAGTTGAAAGAGTCAGAAGTGCAAATCCTTTTGTAAAAAAGATTGAAGTTGAAGTAGAAAATTTTGATCAAATAAAAGAGGCACTTGATGCAAAAGCTGATATAATAATGCTAGACAACATGGACATAGAAGATATAAAAAAAGCTTGCAAGATTATTAATAAGAGGGCTATTATTGAGTGTTCAGGAAATATTAGCCTTCAAAATATTAAAAATTATAGGGATTTAGACATTGACTATATTTCTTCTGGTTCTATAACTTATAATGCAGGTGTCTTAGACTTGTCAATGAAAAATTTAAAAATTTATTGAGGAAGATATGAATAATTCAAAATCTAGAAGAGAAAATTTACTTAAATTTTTATATGAAAACCATAGACCAATATCAGGTGAAAATTTAGCAAAAAACTTTGATGTTACCAGGCAAGTAATAGTTCAAGATATAGCTATTCTTAGGGCTGGTGGAAAAAATATTATTTCAACTAACAGAGGCTACTACCTAAACGAGGAAAGAACTCAAAAAGTTTTTAAAGTTAAACACAGCGACCGCGATATAAGAAAAGAGTTAAATTCAATTGTAGATTTAGGCGGAACAATTAAAGATGTAATTGTCCACCATAAAGTCTACGGAGAGATAAAAAAAGATCTAAATTGCTCATCTAGACGAGATGTAAAAATTTTCTTAGATAAAATGAGTAAAGAAAAATCCAAACCTTTAGATGTACTAACTGGTGGTATCCATTATCACACAGTTGTTGCAGAGAATAGAGAAGTCATCGAGGAAATAGAGGTCGTTTTAAAGGAACTTGGATTTTTGATAGAAGAAGAATAATCCACCGGCCCATCCGGTGGTTTTTCTATTGAAATTAAAGATTAATTTTCCTAATATATGTACTATAAATTAAAATTTGAACCCCCCCTATTTTTAAATTCTTTATTATTGTAACAAGAATAACTTTGCTAAAGTTCATTTTTATTCCAATTCTTAAAATTTTTTATCTTGAAAATCACTTAGTTTTTCTTTATCTCCTAAAATAAAATAGTCGCAGTAATCTGCTCCATCTGCAATTGTTCCCTCTCTATACAAAACTCCATGCTGAAGTTTTATCATAACATCATCAAGCTCGCACAATAGTGGCATTAATTCCCCAACTCCAAGCTTCTTTGTGTAAGAGCAAATAGGACAACGAGTAATCCTATAATAACAAGCTCCTTCATAGGGCTTGCCAACAAAGTCCACTTTAAATGAACTTGGATATTTCTTTTCCCTTTCTTCTGTATACCACTTTGAATATTTTACTATGCTCTTTTTATTACTAGCTTTTCCCTTATCAGTGTTAAGATCTGTTCTCGCAAAATACCACTTTATATAATAAAGAGATCTTTCCATCATCTCTTGAATAGTTTTTGGTGGAATTTTCTTATCGCTTGCAAGATATGGAGAAATAAAAGCAAGGGCAAATAGTTCGTTAAAAAGCATAGGGTTATCCTCACCGATATCGTCCATATTTTCTACAAGTCCTCGATAAACTTTTTTGCTCTTTCTAATAATTTCTGAAGCGTATGCTTTATCATACTTCTCCATAAGAACTTTTTTCATAGGTCTTTTAAAAAACAAGAAATAAAAACACTTATATTTCATCTAGAACACCCCCCATCAATTTTCTAAAATATTTTATAGTAATTTATATAAAATCTTATTTTCTCCCAATAAGTAAAGTTGAGCCATGAAGCCCTAACAATACGGCTTCTTTGTGACCCATAAAAAGACCCCTTGTTGTATCAATTAATTGCACATCTTGGTAGCCATCTTTTTTCAACTTTTCTATAAATTTATTCATATCTCCATATCTTGACTTACTCATCAAGTCATGGATAACAAAAACTCCACCTTTTTTAAGTACACGAAATGTTTCCAGTAAAAGTTTCTGTTTATTTTTCCCTGCAATATTATGATAAACATAGTTGCTTGTCACTGCATCAAAACTTTGGTCTTCAAAAGGAAGAATCACTGCATTTCCTTCTTCAAATCTCACATTTTCTAGTCCCTCTAATTTTGCATTATTTTCACAGACTTTTTTAGAAAATTCACTTTTATATGAACCGCTCCATATGTCACAACCTACCATAGTCGCCTTTGGATTTTTCTTAGCACAAGCTATGGAAAGTGCGCCGCTACCACAGCCAACATCAAGTCCCACACCGCCATCTGGAATTTTTAAATAATCGGCAGTCTTTTCAATAATTATTTTGGCAAGCTTTCTTTTTCCATTGTAATCAAAAGCCCTATATAAAAATCTCATCCAGCTTGCAAAGAAGATAAGTATCAACGTTGCAAATCCTAGAATAATGGCACATATCAGACGAATTCTTCCACTAAATACAAAATCACTGACACCAAAGACTATAAATAGAATGAAAGCTATAAGACTAGCAAATATTAAATTCCTTAACAAGCTTTTGGGAACCCAATTTTTGTAGTCAGCATTTGTTTTATCGTCATCCATAAAATTTACTTGTTTCATAATATTTCCTCCTGTAAATAATAAATTATATAAAATTTCCCTTTAAAAATTAAAACAATAATTTTAATCACTTACTATATAATCTTATAAATTAATATTAGTATAGTTTATCAATAAAGATAGGTAGTAAATAAAATAGATTATGTTTAACCAGCCTCCACGAATAATCATATGCAGTCCCTTTGGCAATCTCTCAGCAATTGGTGTAAAAATCAAAAGAAATATGGGTGTAAATAAGGCTTGCCATCTTGGAAATATTGTTAATCCAAATAAAATTATCAATGCCGTTAATATATTTGCCAGTGCCATAGTTGTGAAAACTATTTTTGCTTGAAACTTTAAAAATTTTAAAAATTCATCAAAAGCTTCCTTGTTTTCGTATCTTGACAAAAGACCTAAGTAGGCACACTGAATATGATAAGTTCCCCCTAGTATCATTCCCAAAACATTTAATAAAAATACAAACCAACCAAAGTTTAAAAACTTTTCGTCTATGCTCAAAACAATATGATAAAAACCAATACAATATATAAAAGCACAAATGGGACCTAAAAGACCACCAATGTATAATCTTTTTATGCTGACATTTTTCATTATGCCAATAATATTATTTATAGTATCCTTGCCATCGTAATCATTTGAATCATAATATAGGGTCATATCTCCCAAAAACATCAAAAATGAAGCCAAAATACCTATCAATATACTCCTATATAAAGTCACAATTACACACCTTCCTTAACTTAGATGATATTAATTATCGCTTTAATTATACCACCAGAAGTTGATAAAATCTATAAAAATTATGTTTACCAGCTGGTCGCTCGAATTTAAACTCACATTTTTTATTTATATTAATTTATTATCTCTTAGTTTTTTATGTGGGCTTGTAAAAATTACACAACAAATTTTTTTCTGTAGATTTTTCCCCTGTCCTATCCTTCTTTAAAAGTATAGATATTCGCTTTTTGATAAATATAAAATTTGAAAAAATGAATCTTATCTCCACCAAAATTATAAATTTTTGTTTAGATCATAAAAGCCCTGAAGATTAAATCTCCAAGGCTTGATTGATTATCTATTCCTATTTTAAATATAATAGTTATACTTACTTTCATTATATAACTTTACTCACAGCTTAGCTTTTTTTCTAAAAAGAAAACAAAGTCTTTGGAATTAAACCCAAGGCTACAAGTTGAAGTAATAAGATGATGTGAAATTAAACTTGTTCCACTTGCAATATATAAAAACCATGTCCTTAAAAATACTCATTCCAAAGTTTTAAAGATACATTAGAAAAAAATTTCTTATACTAAATAACTAAATAAAGCTTAAATTTCTTATAAAATCTTAGTTATCAATTTTTTGAACCAAAAAGATTCATAAGAAATATAGAAATAATCTGTTAATAGGGATATCTTAATTATTTTCCTCTACAAAATAATAAGTTGATATTTCTTATAGATATTGGACACCTCGATATTCCGAACAAGTTATATAAAATACTATACTGACTTCGACTTAATTAAAGCGAGTTATTTTAAAATTCGTCATTTTACTTATTTAAGTTTATCTCTACAGTTTTGTTGTCGCTATTCCACTCTATGTTTTGGTCAATACCATCTTTAGTATTTCCATTTGTAAGCCCAAAAACATTGCCAACATAAGAAACAGAAAGTAAAATTCTTCCATTGATGTTTAGTGGTTTAGAGTCCATCTTTATCACTTTTCCATTGGAAAGGACAATTTCATTTCCATCAATTTGAATTTTTGCAACAAGTCCATTATTTGTAAAACTTGCAGTTCTAGTCTTTGAATCCCACTCCACTTTGGCACCGATCATTTCGGCAAGATTTCTCATTGGAAGCATAAGCCTATCGTTTTTTATAAGAGGCTTAACATCCATTTGTCTTTTAATAACTTTGCCATTTATAAGGATTTCATATTCTCCGCTATTTAAATTCAAGGTATATTTTTTAGCCTTAGAAGTAGTTTCCTTCTTAGGTTCTTCCTTAGAAGTTCTAGTGTAATTCTTGTTAGAATTATTTTTATTTTCACTTGATTTTATTCTTGGGAAATAATTATAAGACTTGCCATTATTTTTATTTTTATTGTCCTGTTCCTTAGAATTATCCTTTGGCTTGTTTCCTTCTTGTGGTCTTTCCTTCTTGTCCTCTTTTTTACCTGGGCTGGGCTTTACTTCAGAATTAGAATTTTCTACTACCTTACTCCTAGTCCATGTTCCTACAAAATTTATATTTTCACTTACAGAAAGAGAGCTTGTAGGATTCCAACTAGAAAAATTCCACTCATACTTATTTTTTCCACTTTTTTCTATTATTTTTCCAAACTTTTCAGGCGCAAAAGCTTGTCCCTCTTTAATTTTTTTCACTTGAGGTAGTTTATCCTTTATAGATTCAGGCATTTTATCATAACTAATTTCGCTTTTTGAATCTTTATCAAAGCCAACAAATTTAAAAGTCATGGTAAATAACTTGCTTGCAGTAGCTGTAAAAGTCTTATTATTTTCACTAACCTTGCCATCTTCAGGTTGCCATTTCACATCAGTGTAATTATCATTAATGGGTTTAGCACTTATAGTATCAAAAATATTTTGCTTTGTCGCTAATAACTTATATTTAGAAACATCAGTCCCTGGCTTAACCTTATAAGTTTTAAAAGGCACTGGTTTTTCTTTGTCGCCAATTGTTTCTTCCTCACCTATATAAACCTTAACTCCTTCACCTAAAAAGAAATTAGTCTTAATTGCATCCTTAGGTGCATTAATATTATTGGAAGATGTAACCTTGTTTATAACGAGTAAGTTTTGGGCATTTAATATCACTTCTGATTTATCTGAAAATTTGACCTTAAGTCTTCCCTCCCTATTCGTCTCTGAACCTGCAGAAGTATTACGCTTATCAAGATCAGTGACAACAGCATCTTTTAAATATTTTTCGAATTCTTCATTTTGAACTTTTAACTTAACGCCATCTTTCCAATTAACTTCATCTTCTTCCCATACAGTGATATCCTTAGCCTCTAAATTATCTCCAATCTTTTTGGCAATTGTATCCTCATTAGCTTGAAGAAGACCTTCACCTACGCTCTGAGAACCATCTACACTCTTAGAAAGACTTAGCCTCTGTATTATTTGAGAATTTACACTAACCTCATTATCAGGCAAAGCAAAGGTATTAACCGGAAATGAAAGCCCAAATAACAAAGTAGCCATAGTAGTTGCTACAACTTTTTTCATATTTTCCTCCATATTAAATCTTTAGTATCTCTTATAATTTTTTAAACACATTAAATTAAGGTAAAATTTGTAAAAAAAAATTAAAATAAATTGTCTACCACTTTATCTTAAATTACCTAAATAACAAATAAGAAAATATTATTAACTTAATGTAAAGACACCAAGAAAAATATTAGCATATATTTACATTAATGTAAATAAAAATATTTCTCATAAATAATATATATTTCTTAGAACTTGTTTAATTTTTCATAATTTTATAAAAAATATATTTGTTGAAAAAGTCTCAAAAGAAAAAGACAAGGGAAAATAAAAATCCTTCGTCTTTTTCATCATAAAATCCACGATTAACATGTTAACCCACTCCCATGATAGATTTGATACGGTCAAACATATCTCGTGAATAAGCTTCTTTTTAAACCAAGCTCTTCCAATCCTATATTGCTTCTCCGTCTGTCACTCCAGTTGGCAAAACCATGCTCCCATCCTTCATACTAATAAATGGCGAAAAATTAAAAGCATCGTCCCTATAACGGATGGTAATAATTGCATTCGGTGCAATATCCGATATATTTTGACAAATAAAAGTGGTCCCAGTGGTTGAGATATTGTCCAAATATATATTTTCCACTTCCTCTATTTGACCGTCCTTAGAAATTTCCAATTCCTTTTATTTTAGATGTAGTCGTCTAAAACATCTGTAAATAATCGTAAACCCAAACATATACATTATTTAGCTTGGTCTATTCTATAAATTTAAACTCCTAGTCTTTTTAATAAGATTATAATATAATCTCAATTATAGTCGATTTTTACATTTAGGGTTTTAGTCTTCGCATTCATACTTAAAAGATAATATCAAGTTAATAACTTGGAAATTTCTTAGATGAGATGAGTTGAAATTAACTTATTAAATAAAATTCAATATCTTTATTTAGTCAATATAGGAGTAAGATTGATTGAAGAATAAGAATTATACGAAGGGTTTATTTTATGCAACACTTGGTGCTTTGGGCTGGGGGTATTTCTGGAATATGCAGTCAGTATCTTTTTATGAATTATGATGTTGATTCCTCTTGGGTAACAGCAGTTAGAATGGTCTTGTCTGGTATTTTACTTTTAGGTTTTGGGGGTATTAAAGATAAGGATAAGCTTATAAAAATTTGGACTGTTCCAAAAGATGTGTTCTGGCTTTTTGCCTTTGCTATTCTAGGACTTTTGATGGTTCAGTACGCCTTTATCAGTGCAATAAAATACTCAGACACTGCTACTGCAACAGTCTTACAAAGTCTTAACGTTGTTATAATGATTGTTTTTATGTCCATTGTAACAAAAACTATGATGAAATTTTCTCAAATAATAGCAGTCTTTTTAGCTGTTTTTGGAACCTATCTAATTTCTACTGGAGGAAATCCAAGCACCATGAATATATCTACATATGGGTTAATTTTTGGATTACTTTCTGCAGTTGGTGTTATAACTTACACGCTTTTTTCTCGACCTATTATTGTTAGTTGGGGAAATATAATAGTAACTGGATGGGGTATGCTTATAGGAGGCATTGTTATATCAATCATTACAAAGGCTTGGATTATTCCAAAAGAAATGGATTTTATGGGATGGCTCATGATTGCAATAATAATTGTAATTGGTACTGCTGGAGGATTCTCAATTTTCCTTGAAGGTGTAAAACATATTGGACCTGTCAAGGCAACTTTAATAGGATGTATAGAACCTGCTTCGGCAACCCTACTTGCAGCTATATTTTTGGGAATGAGATTTTCATTAGTAGAGTTAGGAGGATTTTTTTGCATTTTGTTGACAGTCTTTTTATCTGCCAAGGACAAGGATAGAGAAAATTAGTAAAGTATTATAAAAAATATCTAATAAAAATTTTTATTAGACATTTCTCAAACTCTCTCTATTTGGATACAATTTAATTCTTAATTTTTTAACGCATAAAGCATCGGTTTAAATACCTATAATTAAAACCCGTTAAAATGTTTCAATAAAAAACCTGTAGCAAATGATATCTATCATCTTTAGTGGAAGGACCAATAAGGAGGGTATTTTTATGAAATATATCTATGAATTCAAAAAAGAATGTGAACAGTTATATAGATAGGGTAAATGACCTGGTACACCTAAAAGAGTTGAAAATACTTTTTACACCTACCTTTTTTTGCTTTCATCATAAAAAAATATATGGTCCAAGTTTTATCCCTTAGACCATATATTATAACTTCTTCCTTAACAACACTTTTAACCGCTAAAATTTTAAGATATACCTCAATAAGTGTTGTTAGATCATATTAAATTATTTTTCTTCACCATAAGGTGGTATTGGAAAAGTAAATCTCTTTCCATTTAACCTAATCCATCTTTCACTCTTGCCGTCAGAAAGTCTTTTATAGTCATGACCATTCATGGCTTCAACTATTGGACCATATGCCCAATGACTATCATTCATATCAATCATAGGTGCAAGTTCTTGTACATGAGCCTTCGCAAAATCTAAATCCGCATATCTATTCAAAATCCTGTTTGTTGAACTTACGACTTCTGCTCTTGTTATATTTTTTTCAGGTTTAAAAGTACCGTCTGGATATCCGCTTATCCATCCTTTTGCTTCTGCTGAACATATTACCTTATATGCCCAATGATTCTTACTTACATCACTAAACTTAAGGTCAGCTTTATCAGCTAAGCTATCAAACCTTGATGCTATTGAAGCAAACTCTGCTCTTGTTATTGGAGCATTTGGTTTAAATGTTCCATCTGGATAACCAGAAACTAATTTCTTTTCACTCATAAATGTCACTGCATAAGCATACCAGTCATTTTCTTTAATATCTTTATAAGGCATAATATATTTTCTGCCCTTTTCTGGTCTTTCCTTTAACAATCTCGCAAACATCATAGTTACTTCTGCCCTAGTCATTGGTTTATCAGGTCCAAAAGTTTTATCGGGATAACCCTTCATATAAGCGTAATGGTCATCAATATTTAGGATTGGTTCTCCTATTTTTTCATAATAATAATATTTATGCTCAGGTTTTGGTTCTGGCTTTGGTTCCGGCTTTGGTTCCGGCTTTGGTTCCGGATTTGGTAAAGGTTTAACTTGATTTTTTACAAGTATTGTATATTGGATTGTTTTATTATCCTTTTGATCTTTGATAATAAAATCCTTACCATCTTCAGTTTGTTCTGCTTTCCATTTAAAATTATAAACTTCTTTTTTACCAGATTGTGAAGTTGCCTTTCCTTTAAAATTACCATAGACATTACCTACAACTGTTAACTTACTTCCATCGGATACATTATCATTCACTTTAATTCCAGGAACTTTTAAATCTAAGGTATCTGAAACACTTGTTACATCCTTATATAAATCAGTAAATTTAGTGTAATTGCCGTTTTTTAAAGTCATTTTTACAATGATTTTATTTCCATCACGCTTAAGATCTCCAGCTTTAACTTCAAAAAGTTTATTTTCTGTTAATGTTGCTTTTAAATCAGCAGGTATTTCTAATCCTTCTGGAATTGTAAGCTCTGCTATAAATTCACTTTTTATATCTTTTGTTGTTATATTGTCAGAATCTCCTGCATAATTATCTTTTAAAAGTTTTATTTGCTTTTTAATACTACTTACATCAAGTCTGCCAGTGTATTCAAGAACATCGCCAGCCTTAACTTCATGTAAGGCATTATGTTCAGTATCATCACCGATTAAAATATCTCCACCTAAAGTAAGTTCTTGTGGAAGATTAACTGTAAGATTAACTGTAAGATTAATTGAGTCATTATCATCTTCACTCTGAGTGAAGTCTTTTCCGTCTGCTGTTTGTTTTCCAGTCCATTGATAATTAAATACTTTTGTTTTTAAATCTTTTGTTGCAACACCTATAAATGTCCCTGATACTTCTCCTTTTACTGTTAAATTACCTTGGGCTGTGTCTTTTACTTTAATATTTGAAATTTCTAAGTCTAATTTGTCATTTACACTTGTTACATCTGTATATAAGTCAGTAAATTTAGTATAGTCTTTTTTAAGTGTCATTTTAACAATGATTTTATTTCCATTAACCTCTGTACTTTCGACTTTAAAAAGATTATTTTCTGTTAAAGTAGCTTTTAAGTCTTTTGGTATTTCTAAACCTTCAGGAATTGTAAGCTCTGCTATAAATTCACTTTTTATATCTTTTGTTGTTATTTCATTTGAAGAATTATTATTGTTTTTATCAAAGTCATCTTTTAAAGATTGTATTTGATTTTTAATTGAAGAAACATCAAGTCTTCCATCAAATGTTAAAAGGTCCTCTTTATCTACTGGATAAATGCTATCATGTTCTGTGTCATAGTCTTCATTAGCCTTTTTAACAAGTAAATCTCCACCAAGAGTTAATTGAACGGGTTTTGAAACCATTATTGTATATTGGATAGAAGAACCATCTTTTGCTTCTGAATCTTTTCCCTCTATTGATTGGTTTCCAATCCACTTAAAGTCGAATTTTTTAATTGTATTGCCATCTTTAGCTACTGCAGAAAAATTCCCTTTAACTTCTCCTTTAATCGTGAATTTTTCACCGTCTTTTATTTTATCAAAATCTTTTAATTTTAGTCCATTAACTGTTACTGAAAGGGTATTATCTTTATCACCTGTTGAAAAAACTGCATCTTTTAATTTTTTATAATCAGTCATTCCGTCTTTAAGCTTAAATGTTACAGTTATTTTTTGTCCTTTTACTTTTGTTTCACTAATTTCAAAACAATTGCCAAGTCCCTTAGCTTCTACTTGTAAATTTTTAGGAGCTTCTACTTCTTTAGGCAAAGTTAAAGTGGCAGTAAATGTTGATTTTGTTCCTGTTAAAGAAATTTTATCAAAGTCTTTTTCTTCTTTATTAAATATTCCTTCAATTAAATTCATTTTATTTTTAATAGAAGATACATTCACTCCACCTGTCAAAGCAAATTCTTCATTTTCAGAAATGATTTTTATATCTTTACTTGTTTCTTTGCTGTCTGACCAAATATCAGAGTCAATTGTTTCTTGTGAAGAAATTTTATTTTCATTAGGAATATTCGGATCATCTTTCCAAGACAAATAGTAAGTTGTATCAGCAGTTATTTGTGGGTTTTCACCCTTCATAATAAAGCTAAAGAATTTATAATCATCAAATCTTATTGCTTTTCCGCCAGCTTCTGCTCTATCTGAAAAATAATCCAGATTTGAAATCACAAAACCTGTTTTTGTTGCATCTTTATCCGGTTTTAATTCGTTATGGTCAAGTCCGTTTAATAAATCAAATAACTTATCATTATATTTAGCCTTTTTATTTAATACTGCAACTTCGCCACCATTTGCATCTTTTTCAATTGTAAAGACATCTGTTTTAGTTTTAAAGATTGACCCTTCGCTAAAAGTTCCCCCATTTGCTGAAAAAGAAACTTTATATTCATTATCAGTGTATTTTGCGTATAAATCTATTTGACTTTGGCCTTCAGTAAAGTTTATTTTTTCTTTTGCATTATAAACTTTTCCGCTTCCGTCAGGAGCTGTTGTCCAGCCTGCAAATTTTTTACCTTCTACATTGAAGTCGGCTTTTTCTTTTACTATATCTTCAAAAGATAAAACTTCTATATTTTGTGCATCTTCACCTGCAGAAGAAATATAGTCTTTTCCGGATCCATTATGGTAAATAACTGTTTTTCTTTGCCATTTTGCATAAACTTCTGTGTCAGTAGTTAGTTTTTCGTCCCAATTATATGCTTTTTCTTCACCATTAGCTGTCTTGTAGAACCAGCCTAAAAATTTAACACCATTTTTATCTGTTGGATTTTCAGGTTTAACATTTCCTACTACATCATCAAGTTTATAGCCTCTTATTGTTTTAAATTCTTTGTCTGCATTAGTATTATCAGAAAAACTTGCATCAGCATTATTTAATTTAAAAGTTACTTTAGCTCCTGGTACAAAAACGTGTTTTTTATTATCCTTTGATGGATTAACTACTGGATAAATATATTCTTGACCATTTTTATTTATTGGTTTTAATTCATTTATATTACTGTCTTTAAGAGTAAAATAAGATAAATATTCATCTCCATTTTCTTTACCATTTGTTGGAGTTGTAATATTATAGTTGTAAGTAGAATCATAGGCTATTAAATATGATCCACCTGTTACTACATAGGTACTTCCAGTTCCGCGATTTGCTCCACCACAATCAGCATTTTTATCTATTGCATCTGTATTTACAACAGAATTTCCCTTAAAAGTTAAATGACAAGGTCCACTTGTTCTGCCTGTTCCATAAGATGGTGTCCATTGCATATTTGTAGTTTCAAAAGTTGAATCTTCAAAAATAACTTCTCCCGGCTTATAATTAATATTAAGTCCACCGTCAGTGCTGTTTTTTATTATGAATTTTGAATCTTTAACGACTAATTTTTCTGAAACCGTAACTCTTGAGCCATCTGCTGTTACTATCGAGTTGTTTTTTATTTCTGATGGTCCTAGAAGTGCAAATGAATTTTTATATCCTGAAACTCCTTTCGCTTTATACACATAAAATTCAGAATTATCTAAATGTAATCCTCCTTTTAATGTTCCATCCTTTTGTTTACATGGATCAAAATAATACCACACATCTTTAGTTGTAAGAGAAGCATCTTTCATATAAAGTCCTGAATATTGCTCACTTGATCTAAGCTTACCTTCAACATAAACTGTACAACCAATAAACCAAGAATCAGAAGAATAAGAAAATCCTCTACCAGTTTGTTCTTTAGCAGAAATTTGTAACTTATCTTTAGATTTACCATTAATTTTAGCTCCGTCAGCCAAACTAAAAGCTATTTCATTTTTATCTAAAACATAATTTCCGTCGTTTATCTCTGCTCCTTTTTTAACATTAATTGCTGTTTTATAGCCTGACATTGTTAATGTTGTTCCATCAGCAACAGTTAAATGACTTCCTTCTACTAATTCAATTCCAGTTCCATTACCTTGCATAGTTACATCTTCAAGAAATTTTAATGTTATTTTTTTATTAACTGTTATATTTTTTTCAGCTAAGCTAAGAACATTGAGAGTTCCCCCATCATTGATTACTTCCATTGCCTTAGCAAAAGTTTTAACCGGATGTTCTACTGAACCGTCATTATTATCATCGCCTTTTGCAGAATCTAAATAAACTTCTGTTAGATTATTTCCTCCAGGTGCTTTTTCTGCACCACTCATTTTTTCTAGATTTTCAGTTAAAAAAATATCTTTCTTATTAACTTTATCTTTATTCTCACTTAGTTCATCAGTAGGTTTAATAATATTATCTTCTTCTAACTTTGCACTACTTTCCTTAGTATTAAAATCATCAAACGATTTAGTGCTTATATTTTCATTATTAATCGGTAAATTATTACCCTCAGCATAAACCACCTCTATAGATGGTCCTATGATACCTATAAGCATTAATATTGATAGAAATAAAGAAATAATTTTATTTCTCATACAAACGGACACCCCTTTCTTAATTGTATTTGTTATTTGATTATAACACAAAAAATTATATATACATATTTTTTTAGTGTTCATATAAAAGACTGTAAAATAAATTTTTATGCACTAATTATTTCACAGTAGAAAATTTCACAAAACCCCTAGAGATTTTGTTTGCTATGCTTTTTAGTAGTTTTTTAGTTTCTTACTTTGTATCTATCTACATCGATAGCCATGTTAGTGAATTTATTCTCTAAATAAGAAATTTCTGTAGGCCCAAATGAGTTGTTTTGTGTTGTTAACATAACTGCATCAGAAAAATAAATTTCATCTTTTAAGTGTTCTGCTACTCTAAATAAAACACCTTCACCATTTTTTCTTATACCAGCTTGACCTATATATACTTCGTCATCCCCATCATCATTCTTGCCAAATAAAAAATATACTCCACTTTGCTTTAAATCTAGTCTATCCTTACATTTATCAAGATAGGTTCTTGGAATTTTATAAGCAATACCTGTCCAATTTGATAAAGTACACTTTATTCTTCCAGTAACTTCCCCATCCATTAAAAAAAGATTAAAATTTTTACTATTTTTCATTATTTAGCTCCTTGTATATTTTATTGTCATCAATAAAAGCAATCTTTTACCTTAAGCTGTATAAATTCCAGCTTTCATGTTTTAAATATCTATAAATAAATTTTTATATTTCCTCTAATCCTATTTGTTTCAAATAATTATATGTACCATCATAAAACTTAGGCTGTCTAGTAATATCTTCACGAAAACCTTTCGGTATAAATATTATCATTCCTTGCCTTGCTCTTGTGAGAAGTACTCTGTACGTATTTTTAAGAAATAATTTATCTTCATTTTTTAAAAAATTAATCTACTGTATCCATGTGTTTTTTTGTTGAAGCTTAGTCTCGCAGATGAATTATTACTACTAATTATCCCAAGGATATTATCAATATCTCTGTTTACAAATTTATTAATATTATCTTCATAATATGAGTTTAATCTAAACTTGTGTGCTACTTTTGTTTAATAATCTTAAAATCAATAAAATGCTTTTCTTTGACTTAAAGATATAGTATGAATAAAAATTCATATTTGTCAAAAGCCTAGTGATTGAGAATAGACCGATTAATATTATAATTATTTATTTCTATTTTTTGCTATTCATTCCTATTATCATACCTAATAACATCCCCATAGACATCCCAACGGCTAAATTTTCTTTACCTAATGCTATTCCCACAGCAGTTCCTAGACACATACCAATTGCCATACCTTCAGAAATATTATTTTCACTTTTTTGTTTGTCTTCATTAGATTTTTATCCCGTTTTTTTCTTAGCACTAAAAACCGCATAAACAGCAAGAACGCATATTAAAAATACAGGTAATATTATTCTTAATATCTCCATATTATATTCTCCTTTTAATAAAAAGTATCCAAGTTAGAAAACAATCAATCCTCTATCTTCATAACCATGTTCACTTGTATCATTAGCACACATTATAGGTCTATCAAGAGTCATAATTGTAGCAAGCTCTCCATCTATCTTTTCTACGGATTTTTTATAAGTACTATGATTTTCCCCTTGGTCTTTTTTAATAAAAAATTTACTACTATCCTACATAAAACATCACATGTTTTTTAAAAGAAGGTTATTAAAATTTTTATATAAATAAATATCATATTTATATTTCTCAAAAGCTTTGTATGTGGGAGTAGACTTATAAATTCTAAAATTATTATACTCTTAAAGCAGTAATAAGTATTACGAATGCCATCATTTCTTTTATAGGAAGAAGGTTTTTTGTTGCATAATACCATCACAAACGATGATTTATCACCACCAAGTTTTATTTCAAATTGTGATTTAACGTTCTATTGGGGGTAATTTAAACCGATTCCAAAATTTGTTTTATATTGTTGAGATTTTCAGCAAAATAAATTCCCTCTTGTCGCTCATTGGAAGATAATCCTTTTTCAATCATATGATTCAAAAGTGCTTTCAAATCATTGTAGTACCCGTTCAGGTTGTAGATAATACACGGTGCATCAAGCTGTTTCAATGACACCTTTGATATTACTTCTGTAATTTCTTCTAGTGTTCCCGTACCCCCTGGAAAAGCAATAAAAACTTCTCCCAACTCAATCATTTTATTTTTACGCTCCGCCATATCCTTAGTCACGATTAACTTAGTTAATCCGTCATGCTCAAATTCGTTTTCTATAAAAAATTCCGGCTCTACACCAGTTACTTCTCCTCCTACTTTCAAAACACTATCAGCAATTGCACCCATCAGACCAGATTTTGAACCGCCATAGACTAGTGCATTTCCACTGTTTCCAATCCATGCCCCTAATTCTTCAACTGCTTTTCGTAAACATGGGTCACTTCCTTCGTTTGCTCCAAGATAAACTGTAATATTCATTAAAAATTCTCTCCTTCAAATTCCGAATTATCTAATATCTACTAGCTTCAATTTCACTGCCTACAAGAACCTAAAACTGTCGAGTTATTGGATTGATTGTAAGTCTTTTCCTTTTTTCAAAACTCACTCCCCATAAATTACATCTAATCTTAGGTTAATAGCTGACACATACTTTGCCGTAGATATGTTTTTATATAAAAAAACCAATCTTTTCAATATTTTGGCTACAAATATGCTCCCAAAAACTCCAAAATACTTGTTTTCAAGTGCTTACTCATTTTTTATTGACATCAATACTACACTCTCCACATGCATTATATTTTGCTAGGGAACATAATTTTTTATCCTCGTCATCCTTGTAGGAGCACAATTTATTAATATCATTATCTTTAGCATTTTTTCTTTTATCTTTGAATTTATTAGAATTTTGACTATCTTTAACTCCTGTTTTGAAGTAGAATGTCAGGTCATATGGGTGGACTGTTCCGTCTTTGTCAATTCTTCCAACCACGACTTTATCCACTATACTTTCAAATACTGTTCTGTTAAATTCCTCTATAATTTCTTTATTTTCTAAGACTTTTTTAAATTGCTTTAGTCTTTCTTTAATAGAGTTTTCATCTTTTATCGTTAGTTCTAGTGTTTTCTTTTCATCAAGTAATTCTTCTTTTTGTTTTGTAAGTTTTTTATACTTTTTAGCATAAACTTCTTCATCTATACTATCTTCTAAATGAAGATTAACTAACTTTCTTTCTTGACCAATGATTCTATTTAATTGGTTTTCTATCTTTTTCAAATCTTTGATCAAAGTATTATCATTTATTTCTTCTTCTACAATTTTTAAAAAGTCATCTATTACTGTTGAATCTGCATGGCATAATTGCCTATAGCTTTCAACAAAAGCTTTTTCTATCGCTGCTTCTTGTATTCCTTTTGAATGAGGACAATATTTTTTACCTTTTTTTGTTGATCTTACACATTGCCAGTTAATTTTTTTATAAATTGAACTTGTGTGCCAAGTTCTTCTTGAAAGTATCTCACCACAAAATCCACATTCCAGCATACTTGAAAAAGCATATTGTCTTGATAGTTTTTCTCTTTTTCTATCCTTGTTAGCTATAGTGTTTCTGTTTTGTGCTCTCCTGAGTCTAATCTCTTGTGCCTTTTCAAAGTCTTCTTTTGATATAATTGGCTCGTGATGATTTTCAATGTGATATTTATCAGATTCTCCAAAATTTGCTAGTCTTCTTTTTGTTATGGGATCAACTGTAAAGGTCTTTCCCATTAGTATATCGCCAATATACTTTTCATTTTTAATTATTCCTAACACTGTAGTATCAGACCATTTTGTTTTACCTCTAGGAGTGAGATATCCTTGTTCTTCTAGTTCCCTACCAATGACTGAACCACCATTACCCTCTAAATATCTTTTAAAAATATATCTGACAATCTTGGCTTCTTCTTCATTTATAGATATACTTTTTGTTGTGGGATCATAATCATATCCGAGGCAACCTTGAAAACCAATAAGTTCCCCTTTTTCCATTTTCATTTTCAGTCCTTTTTTTACATGGGCTGAGGTATTTTCTACTTCTTGTTGAGCTACTGAACTTAATATTGTTAGTAATAGCTCTCCATCCATTGTCAAAGTATCTATATTTTCTTCTTCAAATACTACACCAACATTGTTTTCCTTTAATAGTCTTACATACTTTAAGGTATCTAATGTATTTCTAGCGAATCTTGATATAGATTTAGTAATTATCATGTCTATATCTCCATTTTGACAATCGCTAATTAGTCTCATGAAATCAGCTCTTTTGGTAGCAGTTGTTCCTGTGGTTGCTTCATCTGCGTATATGCCAGCCAAAGTCCAGTTTTTATTATTTTTTATTAGATTTGTATAATAATCAACTTGCGATTTATATGATTCAAGTTGGTCTTTACTATCTGTGCTTACTCGACAATATGCTGCAACACGTTTTAAATCTAAATGTAGTGCATTTCTATTTCTTGCTCCTGTATTTGAAGCTTTTATTACTTTTACTTTAGTATTCATTTTACCTCCTTCCCATTTTGTATCTTTCTACAGTGTTATTATATCACAAGAACAATTACTTTCTATCCATCTTCTTATAATCATTTTCTAACCTGTTCTTAATTTTTGTATATTCCTTATCATTAATTAATTTAAGATCATAAAGTCTACATAACATAGCAACTCTCATACTATAAATCTTTATTGATTGCATTTTAACCTCCTATATAAGTTGATTTTTTTTACCTTGATAAGTGGATTAAATCTGAAATGTGCTAATTCCACATAAGCAACTTCAAGAATATTGGCACTTCAAAGTATTTTTGTTTTTATAGCAAGATGACAAAATACCCCTCACTTTATAAAGTGAAATTTGCCCTCTTTGGTAACCTGAATTTTTATTTTTTATAGTATTTTTGAGTTTTAATGATTAATTTGAGCATAAAAAAATGAGGACTTATGCTACTAGGCATAAATCCTCTAAAATGAAAGAAACTCTTTCGATTGTTATTTGTATTTAGTTTTTCAAACCAATTTTATCCATCCTATTTAATTCCCCAAACATCATTACTACACCAGCTATTATCATAATTAAATCTACAAAGGGTTCTGCAAACCATACTGCTTTAACTCCAAATATCATTGGTAAAATAATCATGGCAGGTACGAATAAAAATAACTGTCTTAGCATTACTATTATGCCGGCTTTTTTAGCGTTTCCTATTGATTGGAAGAATGTTATAGTCATTACCATTACTCCATATAGGATAAAGATAGAATAAAATAGTCTAAAGTTTCCTATTCCCTGAGTTATAATACTTTCTTCTACTCCAAATAAAGACAGAATATTCTTTGAAAATGCTAATGCTGGTATCCAAAATATTGATGCAAGAACTAATCCTCCGATAGAAAATACTTTCATAGCTTCTTTTACTCTGTCGTATTTTTTCGCTCCAAAATTTGTACCAACTACAGGTTGTAAACCTTGACTCATTCCCCAAAGTGGAATGAATGAAAAGGCATATATTCTAAGTGTTGCTGCCATCAAGATAGCATTTGTATCTCCGCCATATTTAAATGACATTTTATATAGCATTGTTTGTTGAATCATAAATAAAATTTGCATCATCATAGCAGATGACCCTACGCCAAACATTTCTTTTTTTATTTCCTGATGAGGTTTGATCTCATTTATTTTTACTGCTTTACTTTTGTATTTGAAGTAATATAGTGTTATTATTGCTTGAACAAATTGTGCTGTAATAGTTGCAAGTGCAGCCCCTTCAATTGCATATTTACCCATTAATTTCATTAGAATGGGATCAAGAATTATGTTTAAAAAAGCCCCTAGCCCCATAATGAGCATTGCTTTTTTCATTAATCCTTCTCCACGCATAACCATGTTTGCTGATTGAGTAAAGTTTACAAATAAAGAGCCAATGAAAATCACTCGTAAATATCTGATACCATATTCTTTAATTTCTCCACTTGCTCCAACCATATCTAAAAAATGTGGTGCAAGTAAAATTCCGCCTATTGTAATAATTGATGAGAATAGGATAACCCAAAAGATTAAATTCCCCATAATTTTATCAACTGTTTTTTGGTCACCCTTTCCTATAGCTCTTGATAAAACTGATGCTGAACCTACACCTATGAGTGTAGATACTCCACTATTAAAAAAGGTAAGTGGCATAGCTACACCACAAGCTGTCATTGCAGTTTGTCCTATAATATTTCCTGCAAAAATTCCATCCATTAGTGGATAAAGACCTATTACTATCATTCCTATTACAGCAGGGACAGATAATTGAAAAAGTAAATCTATGGGTCTTTTTGTTAATAATTGTTCTTTCATATCTTGTTTCATAAAATCATCCTCTATTAAATTTTATTCAATTTTCCAACCAGTAGCTTTTTCTCTTTTCTCAATAAAACTCTTGTATATGTGTGATTTTTCCATAAGCTCTTTATGTTTACCAATACTTTCAATATTTCCTTTATCCATAACAACAATTTGATCA
Organism: Peptoniphilus sp. oral taxon 836 str. F0141; assembly: GCF_000179335.1. Classification (NCBI taxonomy): domain Bacteria; kingdom Bacillati; phylum Bacillota; class Tissierellia; order Tissierellales; family Peptoniphilaceae; genus Peptoniphilus; species Peptoniphilus sp. oral taxon 836. Next base: position 1,746 of record NZ_AEAA01000028.1, on the reverse strand, counting down.
GCATTTTTAATAGTTTCAAGTTTATGTGCAATCACAATTACAGTTTTATCTTTTAACAAATTGTTTAAAGCAGTTATAAGTTGTTGTTCATTTTCTGGATCTACACTTGAAGTAGCTTCGTCAAGAATAACAATTCTGCTTGGTTTTAGCATAGCTCTTGCTATAGATATTCTCTGACGCTCTCCTCCAGATAAATTTGAACCACCCTCTTGTAAAACTGTGTCATAACCATCTGACAACTTCATAATAAATTCATGACACTGTGCTTGCTTAGCAACATTAATAACTTCCTCATCACTAGCTTCTGGATTTCCGAACTTAATGTTGTTTTTTATAGTGTCATCAAATAAATAGACGTCTTGAAAAACAAAAGTGAAATTAGATAACAGATTGTCATACCTAAAATCTTTTATGTTATTATCATCAATCAATATTTCTCCAGAATCTACATCCCAAAATCTAGCTATCAAATTACAAAGTGTTGTTTTTCCACTTCCAGAACCACCTACAATTGCTGTAGTCTTACCTTTTGGAATATCTAAATTTAAACGGTTAAATAAGTTCTGTTCGTCATATGAGAAGTCAACGTCCTTTAGATTTATATCTCCTTTTTCAAAGCTTGTTCTTGTGCCTTCTGAAATTGTTGGTAAATTCCTAAGTTTAGCAATTGAATCCAAGTTTTGTATAGCTATTCCTCTAACGTTTTGCATACTTCCAGCCATTTCAAAACCAGAAAAAACAATAAAACTAGACACTACAAGCATTACAGCTTTATAGTGATCAATTTCTCCTATACAAAATCTATAAATAGCTGAAAATATAATAAGACAAATCCCTAATTTAAATATAATTAGAAATATCAAAGCAGCAGGTGCTACAGTTTTTTCAACATTTATAAAGCCTCTTCTATTTTTATAAATCTCTCTGTCCAACTCTTTAGTCATTTCACCACTTTTTCCAAACGACTTAATGACGCTAATACCTTTAACATACTCTAAAGTAGATGCGTTTAGATTTATTTTTAACGCTTGTAATTTTTTAGTCAACTCATCTGATTTCTTTTGAAAGATAACATTGCATAACATTCCTAAGAATAAAGTTCCTAAAATTATAGAACCTGTAACTATATCAAACGGAATCATAAATATCGCCATTATTATAGTTTGAATTACTCCCACAAATAAAGTTTCTATTATATTAACTCCTACGGTTTCAAGTTCACCTATAACTGTGGTTAATCCGCCTGAAATGTTTCCAAGGCGATTACTGCTAAAATATCCCATATTCACTTTTTTTAGCTGATCACCTATATATAGCCTATTTTCTGCTCCCATATTGTAAGTTGCGATGTATTTATTTCTATCAGCCATATAACTAGATAATATTTTCCCTACTACACTTAGTAGAGCTATTGCAAATACGACATAGATGTCTTCTTGTGTAATATTTCTTCCTTCAAATATATTTTGAAATATTTTAAGTAGAAGTAACATTGTAGCTCCAAGGGATATTCCTTCAAATATACTTTTTAATACTTCAAAGAAAAACATCTTGCTAATTTTGGAAGATTCTTTTCCAGCGACCCAATATAACTTGTGAATTAATTCTTTCATTTACTCACCCCTATCGTTTGATAAACTTATGTGTGATTTCCACATTTTTGCATATGTTTCACTTTTTCCAAGAAGTTCTTTATGAGTTCCTTCTGCTTCAATTTCCCCATTGTTTAATACTATGATCTTATCG
>NZ_AEAA01000029.1:0-3889 GCF_000179335.1 Peptoniphilus sp. oral taxon 836 str. F0141 | reverse complement strand
CCTTAAAATATCAAAAAAAGAAGCGGAAGAAGAGGCTATAAAAAATCTTTCAAAAGTAGGAATGGCTGCTTATGTAAAAGCTCGTCCATCTCACTTATCTGGAGGTCAAAAGCAAAGAGTGGCAATTGCTAGAGCCTTGACAATGAATCCTGATATAATGTTATTTGACGAACCCACATCAGCTCTTGATCCAGAAATGGTTGAAGAAGTTTTAAACATTATGGTAGAGCTTGCAAAAGAAGGAAGAACAATGATTGTTGTAACCCATGAAATGGAATTTGCAAGAGATGTTTCATCTAAAGTTATATTTGTAGATAAGGGTATAATAGCAGAAGAAGGCTCCCCGCAAGAAATATTTAATAATCCAAAAGAAGATAGAACAAAAGAATTTTTGAAAAGAATCTTGTAAAAATTCTAATTGAATTATATAAAATAATCGGCATAAGAAAAAACTTATGCCGATTGTTTTTTTGGGGAAATTATAAAAATAACCAATACGAAATTTATTAAATTTTTTAAGATATACTTTCATCATCTAATATTTTATATATTGCACTTTTTGTTTTTCTTTTCTTTTCTCTTAATTCATCATCTTTGCTGTAGCCAAGAGCAATTACAAGTCTTATTTTTCCCTTAAACTTTAAAAGCTCTCCAAGTTCTTTTTCATCAAACCAACCCATGATACAAGTTGAAAGTCCCAAGCTTGTTGCTTCAGATGTTAAATATGCAACAGAAATTCCAATATCTATTGATTTGTAATCCTGATTTTTAACAATAGAGCCTATCTTCGCAGTCAAATTATAATTTTCTTCACAGACAACAATTATTACAGGGGCATCTTTGGAAAATGCGTTCATTTTTCCTGTAAGTTTTGCGGCTTTTTTCGCTTTTTTACCTTCAAGAACATAGTAAAAATAAGGTTGGGCATTACAAGCCGATGGAGATAGTACCATAGCTGATAAGCACCTTTCTAACAATTCTTGAGGGACTTTTTTTTGAAGGGTCAAAATTTCTTGTTGATTGTCTTTTCTTTGCTATTTCTAAAAAATCCATTATTTTTCTTTAAACTCCTCAAAAGTATAGAATTTATTGCCCTCATCTTCAATAAATAGAGGGATTCCAACTTTTCCATCTTTTTTTATCTTATCAAAATAAGGATTATTATCCCTAAATGAAAGATAATATTTTAGATTTTTCATTGATGATGTAATATCAATGATTTCTAAATTAATTTTATTATCTTCTACATATTTTAAAGCTGGTGGACAATCAGGGCAATGGCTGGAAACAAGTAATTTTAACATTTTTTTATTCCTCCTTAAAAATTCTCTTAAACTTGATTCAAAATTTATATTTTCAGACTTTTTTCTTTTTTTGAAGTGGGTATATATTCCTTGTTCTCTCATCAACCTGCTCATGTGTCTAGATGCTAAATATGAATCTATATTTAAGTTATTAATAGTATTACCACCAAAATCCATTACATAAGCAAGTCTTGCAAGGGCAAGAGATGATAGTCCCTTGTCGTTTGTAAGGACTAAATCTCCTTTTTCAAGATGATTTACAATGTATAAATCTGCTGCATCACTTTCAATATCCACATTAATTATTGTGCCATAATTTGTAGAAAAATCTTGGCTATAGTTTTTAACAAGTATTATTTCAACTTTTTCTTCTTTGCAAACTTCAACAGCCAAATCTCTAATAGATGCTGCATCTGAATCTAAATATACTTTCATATATCAATTATACCCATAAAAATAAAATTTGCAGGCAAATCTTACATTTTTCTAAAATAATAAAAAAACTATTGAAAAATATGATTTATTTATATAGACTAAATTAGAGGTGCATCAATGAAGCGATTTTATACCATATTTGTAAGCCTTGTAATATTAATTTTATTGAGCGGCTTAGCACTTGCATTTTTAATGGTTCCCAGAGGAGAAGAAGTAGCTACAACTACAACTACAACTACAAAAAAAGAAGAAGTTAATAAGGAGCCAAGAAAAATAAATGTTTTTAATCAAAACAAAGATCCTATTAATGTTTTAATGATTGGACTTGATTCTTCTAAGGTTACCTATGAAGTGGATGAAAATTCTAAAAGAGCAGATACTCTTATGCTTTTAACTATAGATCCTAAGAAAAATAAGGCGCATATCATCTCAATACCTAGGGACACATATTATAAATTAAAAGGTTACGATAATTATAAGATAAACGCAGGATATTCTCGAGGGGGATTGAAACTTCAAATTTCTTCTGTCGAGGATTTTATGGACTGCAAAATAGACCATTACATCGTTGTGGAATACGATGCTGTTAAGGAGTTTGTAGATGCTATAGGGGGTGTTGAAATTTACACACCAGAATATTCTTACAATGACCCTTCAACCATCCCACCTCTTGAAATTAATTTTCATGAAGGTGTCCATAATTTAAATGGAGAAGATGCTGTTAAATATTTAAGAATCAGAAAATATTATGAAGATCAGGATATAGGTAGAATTCATGCCCAACAGGGATTTATAATGAAAGTATTTGAGAAGTTAAAAAATCCTTCTACAATTTTTAAATTACCAAAACTTGTATCTATAGCAAATAGATATGTAAAAACTGATTTTTCTTATGGTCAGCTTTCTTACCTTGCCTATTATGCAATGAGCCTTGAAAAAGATGATATAGAATTTAATACTCTTCAAGGTCAAAGAAAAGTTTTAAATAATATAGATTATTATAAGGTGGACAAGGATTATGCAAGAGGAGTTTTGAAAGAATTTTTAAATAGAGAAGAAAATGAAGAGAATTTAACAGAAGAAGAATTAGAAAAGAAAAAAGAAAATGAAAAGGCTAGAAGTCAGCTAAATTTTGAAAGTCAGTAAAATTTAGCTGACTTTTTTATATAAAATTTATGATTAAAATTTAGGATGTAAAAAGTCAAAAAAAGTCAAAAAATTTCTAAAAAAAGCTTGACAATCTTTGACCAACATTTTATAATATAGATAGATTAGCAGAAGAAGTGAGTGGCTGCTAATGAGTATAAAAATAAATCCACTTTAAATATTAGAAAATAGATTCAAATAAAATTTATGAAAGGAAGATGGATATGAGTATTAAACCTTACACTGGAAGCTTATTAGACCAAAGATTTGGTGATTTTTATGATATGATTGATTCATTCTTTAATGATGAATATTCTAAAGAAAGAGCACTTAGGTCCAGTTCTTTCAAAGTAGATATTTCTGAAGAAGAAGGCTCTTACAAAATCGAAGCTGAACTTCCAGGATTTAAAAAAGATGAAATAAGTATTGGACTTAATGACGGCAGATTGACAATATCTGCTAAGAAATCAGAAGAAACGAAAGACGAAAAGAAAAATTATATACACAAGGAAAGAAAGACACAAGAAATGTCAAGGTCAATGTTTTTCAAAGACATTGATGAAAATGGCTTAAAAGCAAAGCTTGAAGGCGGAGTTTTGGAAATCACAGTTCCCAAAAAACCTCAAGTGCAAACTTCTAAAAAAATTGAAATAGAATAAGATGAAAAAACCTGCACTTTCAAAAATCTGCAGGTTTTTTTATTGGTCTACATATTTTAAGATATCACTTACCTGACAATCAAGAGCTTTACAAATTTCAGATAAGGTAGAAAACCTTATTGCTTTTGCCTTACCTGTTTTTAAAATAGATAAATTGGCAATGGTTATCCCTACTTTTTCTGAAAGTTCAGTCAAGGTAATATTTCTTTTTATAAGCATTAAATCAAGTTCCACTTTTATCATATTGTTAAATCCCAATCCTTTTTTATTTTTTCTCCTTTGCAAATTATATCAGCTATTAAAAGAAATATTTGAGATATAATAAAGTAAAAAAGTATAACCATT